>JBHICX010000001.1:0-34325 GCA_046759805.1 Kiloniellales bacterium
CACCGTGGTCCGGCTGATGCTGCCGATGTCGGCGGCTGCCGACAACGGCGGCGAGGGCTGAGCCATGACCTCTGAGACCATATTGGTGGCCGACGACGACCGCGCCATTCGCACGGTCTTGAGCCAGGCGTTGAGCCGGCAGGGATACCACGTGCGCGCCACCGAGAACGCGGCCACCCTTTGGCGCTGGGTCACCGAGGCCGAGGGGCACGTGGTGATCGCCGACATGCTGTTGCCGGACGAGAACGGGCTGGACCTGATCCCGCGCATCAAGGCGGTTCGACCGGACCTCAAGGTGATCGCCATGAGCGCCCAGAACACCCTTCTCACCGCGGTCAAGGCGGCCGAGCGCGGCGCCTTCGAGTACCTGCCCAAGCCGTTCGATCTGAACGAGTTGCTGGCCACGGTAAAGCGCGCGCTCAGCACCCGGGCGGCGGCCGCCAGCGCCGAAACGGGGGCGCAGGAGGTCGAGGAAAGACTGCCGCTCATCGGACGTTCGCCGGCGATGCAGGAGGTCTACCGGGTGATGGCGCGGCTAATGGGCACCGACCTCACGGTGGTGATTAGCGGCGAATCCGGTACCGGCAAGGAACTGGTGGCGCGCGCCTTGCATGACTATGGAAAGCGGCGCGACGGGCCGTTCGTCGCCATCAACATGGCGGCGATCCCGAAGGAGCTCATCGAGAGCGAGCTGTTCGGCCACGAAAAGGGCGCCTTCACCGGCGCCTCGGCGCGCACCGCCGGGCGCTTCGAACAGGCCCAGGGCGGCACCCTGTTCCTCGATGAGATCGGCGACATGCCGCTGGAGGCGCAGACCCGGCTGTTGCGGGTGCTGCAGGAGGGTGAGTTCACCAGCGTCGGCGGCCGCAGCCCGAGACGATCGGACGTGCGCATCATCGCGGCGACGCATCGTGACCTGCGCCACCTCATTGGCCAAGGGCGGTTCCGCGAGGACCTGTTCTACCGCCTGAATGTGGTGTCCATACGGGTGCCCCCGTTGCGCGAGCGCAACCAAGATATCCCCGCCCTGGCGCGCCACTCTCTCGACCGCGCCGCCGAAGAGGGCTTGCCCCACAAGAGCCTCGACGGCGAGGCGCTGGATCGGCTCAGCCGCTACCCCTGGCCGGGCAACGTCAGGGAGCTGGAGAACCTCATGCGGCGGGTCGCGGCGCTGTGCGCCCAGGAGGTCATCGGCGCCGGCATCATTGAGAGGGAGCTGGCAGAGGCCTCGGCCCCGGCGCCGGCCGGCGACGACGATCGGCAAGGCTGGACCGGCGAAGGCCTGGGCGATGCGGTGGAGCGGCAACTACGCAGCTATTTCGCCGCACACGAGGACGGGCTGCCCACCTCGGGTCTCTACAACCGCGTGTTGAAAGAAGTGGAAAGGCCATTGATAAAACTGACTCTATTCGCGACAGGCGGCAACCAGATCAAAGCCGCCAGGCTACTGGGACTTAATCGCAACACGTTGCGGAAGAAGATACGGGAATTGGACATTCAGGTGGTGCGCGGCCTAAGATAACCGCCGCCCCGGCACCCTCGGCAGAAGGCACGGGCGACGGGTTGTTAGGCTCGCGCGCGCAAGGCACTCATCGGGATCTATGACCAGCAAGACGGCGGCGGCTCCTTATCTCCTGATTCGCCATCTAGGCCGCTGGGCGCGGCGTAGGGGGCTCGGGGGAAAGTTTGCCATCGCGCTCGCCGTCGCTTCAATTCTCTCCGGGTTCTTCACCTACGCCATCATCACCGACCTAGGGCCGTTCGGCAAGGAGGATCCGGAGACCCTATTCCACCTCCTCACCATCGACCTGATCCTTATGCTGCTGGTCGGCGTCATCGTCGCCAAGCGGCTGGTGCAGGTCTGGACCGAGCGGCAGCGTGGATCCGCGGGCTCCAAGCTGCACATCAGGCTGGTCATCCTGTTCGGCGTCGTGGCGGTGACACCGGCCAGCATCGTGGCGGTCTTTTCGGTGCTGTTCTTCACCACCGGCATACAGTCCTGGTTCAACGAAAAGGTGAGCACCGCGATCAGCGAATCCCTGGAGGTGGCGCAATCCTACCTCGAGGAGCATCAGCAGAACATCCGCGCCGACGCCCTGGCCATGGCCAACGACTTGAACCGTGCCGCCGCGTTCATCGGCGACAACCCGCAGCGCCTGGGCCAGCTGCTTGCGCAGCAGACGGCGATCCGCTCGCTCACCGAGGCGATCGTCTTTGATGGCAGCGGTCAGATCGTGGTCCGGACGGGCCTGACCTTCGCCACCGAGCTCAAGCAATTGCCGCAAGAATCGCTGGAAAAGGCTCGAGCCGGCGAGGTTGTGGTGCTGACCCGGGAAAGCGACGATCGTGTCAGCGCCCTGGTGCATCTCGAGCGCCTGCTGGACAGCTTTCTCCTCGTCGGCCGCTTCGTCGAGCCCAAGGTAGTGCGCAGCGTCGAGCGCACCCGCGAGGCGGTGGGCCAGTACGAAGCGCTGGAGCGCGAACGCACCGAACTGCAGATCATGTTCAACCTGATCTTCTTCGTCGTGGCGCTGTTGTTCCTGCTGGCGGCGGTGTGGGGTGGCTTGATCCTGGCCAACCGCCTGGTGCGCCCGATCGGGGACCTGATCGCCGCCGCCGAACGGGTGCGCGCCGGTGACCTCAGCGCCCGGGTCCCGAGGATCGTCGGCACCGACGAGCTTGGCATGCTGGGGCGCGCCTTCAATCGCATGACCAACCAGTTGCGGGCCCAACGTGAGGAGCTGGTGGAGACCAACCGACAACTGGACGACCGCCGGCGCTTCACCGAGGCGGTACTGGAAGGGGTGTCAGCCGGGGTCATCGGACTCGACCGGGACGGCCAAATCAACCTGCCGAATCGGTCGGCCTCGACGCTGTTGGGGCTGGACCTGGACCACATGATCGGCCGTGAGCTGGCCAAGGCGGTTCCGGAGATGGCGGGGCTGGTCGAAAAAGCCAGAGACCAGGCCGGCGGCAGCGGCGAGAGGCAGATCAAAGTCATTCGCAAGGGGCGCACGCATACGCTTCTGGTGCGCATCGCCGTCGAGCGCATCAACCGCAAGGTCAGGGGATACGTGGTTACGTTCGACGACATCACGGCGCTGTTGCAGGCGCAGCGGACCGCCGCCTGGGCCGACGTCGCCCGGCGCATCGCGCACGAGATCAAGAACCCGCTGACGCCGATCCAGCTCTCGGCCGAGCGCTTGAAGCGCAAGTATCTGAAAGAGATCGACACCGACACCAGCATCTTTACCGCCTGTACCGACACCATCGTCCGTCAGGTCGCCGACATTCGGCGCATGGTCGACGAATTCTCCGCCTTCACCCGCATGCCTGCCCCCGATATGAAGCGGGCCGACCTCGGCGAAATCTGCCAGCAGGCCGTGTTGCTGCAGCGCAACGCCCATCCCAAGGTGACGTTCAATATGGACCTGCCCGAGGAAGGGATGATGCTGCCCTTCGACAACCGGCAGATTAGCCAGGCCCTGACCAACCTGCTGCAGAACTCGGTGCAGGCGATCGAGGGCCGCGAGGCGAAGCCAGGCGAAAAACTACCGCGCGGGCGAATCGACCTGCGGGTCCAGCGCCGGGACGGCCGGCTGGAGATCGCGGTCGAGGACAACGGCAGGGGGCTGCCCGATGAAGGACGCGAACGGCTGACCGAGCCTTACATGACCACGCGACCAAAGGGCACCGGCCTGGGTCTGGCAATCGTGAAGAAAATCATGGAAGATCACAACGGCGAGTTGGTGCTCGAAGATGGAGAGGCGGGCGGCGCCCGGGTCAAGTTGGTGTTCTTCAACCCGGACAAACCCGCGGACGGGGACAGACCGGCGCCGGCGCGGCGGCGGCGCCAGAGGCGCTCGGCAGAGTCTCGGGTCCGGCCGAGCTAGCGAAGGAAAAGGCGGCGGTTCATGGCGCAGGACATTCTAATCGTTGACGACGAGGCGGATATTCGCACGCTGCTTGCGGGCACGCTGGAGGACGAGGGCTACCAGACCCGCGGGGCACATGATGCCGACAGCGCCCTGGCAGCGATCCAGGCGCGGATGCCAAATCTGCTAATCCTGGACATCTGGCTGATGGGTAGCCGCCTGGACGGCCTCGAGTTGCTGGAGCAGGTGAAGCGCGACTATCCGAACATGCAAGTGGTGATGATCAGCGGCCACGGCAATATCGAAACCGCGGTCAGCTCGATCAAGCTGGGGGCCTATGATTTCATCGAGAAGCCATTCCGTGCCGACCGCCTGTTGCTGATGGTCGAGCGGGCGATCGAGGCGGGCCGGATGAAGATGGAGATCGAGGCGCTGAGGCATCGCGCCGGTCAGGACGACGAGATGATCGGCGTATCGTCGGCCATCGAGCAGCTTCGCCACGCCATCGACAAGGTCGCACCCACCGGTAGCCGCGTCTTGATCACCGGTCCGCCCGGCGCCGGCAAGGAGCTGGTCGCCCGCATGCTGCACGAGAAGTCGCGCCGCAACGACGGGCCATTCACCGTGCTCAACTGTGCCATGTTGCGCCCGGAGAACGTGGAGATCGAGCTATTCGGCCAGGAGCCCGGCGTCAACGGCGGCGACGGGCCGCGCAAGGTCGGCACCTTCGAAAAGGCGCATGGCGGCACGTTGTATCTCGACGAAGTCGTCGACATGCCGCTGGAAACCCAGGGCAAGATCGTCCGCGCCCTGCAAGAGCAGACTTTCTCCCGCGTCGGCGGCAGCACGTTGGTGCAGGTGGACGTGCGCGTGATCGCCTCGTCCAGCCGCAACCTGGCGGAACAGATGGCGGCGGGAGAGTTCCGCCAGGACCTATACTACCGGCTGAACGTGGTGCCGATCACCGTGCCGCCGTTGCGCGAGCGCCCGCAGGATATCCCGGTACTCGTCGACCACTTCATGATGCGTTCGGCGGAGAACGCCGGCGTTCCGGCGCGCGACATCGCCATGGACGCCATGGTCGCCCTGCAGGCCTACCAATGGCCCGGCAACGTGCGACAGCTCAAGAACGTCATCGACTGGCTCTTGATCATGGCGCCCGGTGGCGCGGACGAGCCGATCAAATCGGAAATGCTGCCGCCGGAGATCGGGGCGATTACGCCGCAGGTGCTGAGATGGGACAAGGGCGGCGAAATCATGGGCCTGCCGCTGCGCGACGCGCGCGAGGTGTTCGAGCGTGAGTACCTTATGGCCCAGGTCAATCGCTTTGGCGGCAATATCTCGCGTACCGCCTCGTTCGTCGGCATGGAACGCTCGGCGTTGCACCGCAAACTCAAGACCCTAGGCGTCCAGGACGCCGAAAAGCAAAAGGCCAACTCGTAGGCGTGATTCCACGATCAGGGCTTCGGTGACGCGGGCCTGAACGAACGGGCGCAGACATGAAATTCATCATCTGTGGGGCCGGGCAAGTCGGCTTCGCCATCGCGCGCTATCTGGCGACCGGCGACAACGACATCACGGTCGTCGACCAGTCGGCGGCGCTGGCGCAGACCCTGGCTGACACTCTCGACGTGCAGGCCGTGGTCGGGTTTGCGTCGCATCCGGACGTGCTGGAACGGGCCGGCTGCGCCGATGCGGACATGATCATCGCCGTAACCCGGGTGGACGAGGTCAACATGATCGCCTGTCAGGTGGCGCACTCGTTGTTCGACGTGCCGATGAAGATCGCCCGCGTGCGCAACCAGAGCTACCTGCAGCCGATCTGGGCCGACCTGTTCAGCCGCGACAACATGCCGATCGACGTGATCATTTCACCGGAACGGGAAGTGGCGCGGGCGATCAACCGGCGGCTGCACGTGCCGGGGGCGTTCGACACCATCCTGCTGGCCGACGGCAAGGTGCGGGTGGTGGGCGTGCACTGCACCGACTCCTGTCCGATCATCAACACACCGCTCAGGCAACTGACGGTTCTGTTTCCCAACCTGAACATCCTGATCGTCGCCATCATCCGCGGCAACCGGCCGATCGTGCCCTCGAGCGATGATCAGATGCTGCCGGGCGACGACGTCTATTTCGTGGTCGACGACCGCCACCTGCGGCGCGCGCTCGGCGCCTTCGGACACGAGGAGCCGGAGGCGCGGCGCGTCATCATCATCGGCGGTGGCAACGTCGGGCTGTTCGTGGCCCAGGGAATCGAGGCCGAGAACAGCGGAGTCAACGCCAAGCTCATCGAGATCGATGCGGCACGGGCCGCGTTCACGGCGCAGCAGCTGCGACACACCGTGGTGCTCAATGGCGACGCCCTTGACCTGGATATCCTGACCGAGGCCAATGTGGACACCGCCGAGACCGTGGTCGCGGTAACCAATGACGACGAGGTCAACATCCTGGCCTCGCTGTTGGCCAAACGCCATGGCTGTCAGCGGGCGCTGACCCTGGTCAACAAGACCACTTTCGACTCGCTGATCCCAACGCTGGGCATCGACGCCGTGGTAAGCCCGCGGGCGATCACCGTCTCCACCATCCTGCAGCACGTTCGCCGCGGCCGCATTCGCTCGGTGCATTCGCTGCGCGAAGGATTCGCCGAGATCATCGAGGCCGACGCGCTCGAGACCTCGGGCATCCTCAACAAGCCGCTTGCCGAAATCAACCTGCCGTCCGGTATCATCATCGGCGCCATCGTGCGCGATGACGAGGTGGTGATCCCGCGCCCCGACACCCGCATTCAGGTGAAGGACCGCGTGGTGTTGCTGGCCACCACAGAGGCGGTGAAGGTGATAGAGAAGATGTTCTCCGTCGGCTTGGAATTCTTCTGAGCCCCGGGCGGAAGGGAGGTCGATGGCGCCATGCCCCGCTTCGCCTACGTCAGTGGTCGCTACGTCGCGCACCATGAAGCCGCGGTCCATGTCGAGGATCGGGGTTATCAGTTCGCCGACGGCGTCTACGAGGTGGTCACCATACATGGCGGTCGCCTGGTCGACATGGACCCCCATCTCGATCGACTCGACCGCTCGCTTGGCGAGCTTAGGATCCGCTGGCCGATGTCGCGGCGGGCGCTGAAGCTGGTGATGCGCGAGTTGATCGAGCGAAACCGGGTGCGTGACGGCATCATCTACCTTCAGGTCACGCGCGGCGTCGCCCCGCGCGAGCACGCGTTCCCCGACGGCTGCGCACCCCAGCTGGTGATGACCACCAAGGTGATGAAGCCGCAATCGCCGCAGATGGTGGAGGATGGGGTCAAGGTGATCACCGTCCCGGACATCCGTTGGCAACGGTGCGACATCAAGTCGATCTCCCTGTTGCCGAACTGCCTGGCCAAGCAGCAAGCGATCGACGGCGGCGCCTATGAGGCCTGGCAGGTAGACGCCGATGGCCAAGTGACCGAGGGCAGCTCGACCAACGCCTGGATCGTGACCAAGGACGGGAAGCTCATTACCCGCAACGTCAACTCCGCCATCCTCAACGGCATCACGCGCCTGGCGCTGATCCGAATCGCCCGCGCGGAGGGAGTCGAGCTCGAGGAACGGGCGTTCACCGTAGACGAGGCCAGGGCCGCCAGGGAGGCGTTCATCACCAGTTCGACCTCGTTCGTGCTGCCGGTGACCAAGGTAGACGAGCAGGTTCTCGGCAACGGCAAATCCGGCTCGCTCACGCTGCGGCTGCGGGGGCATTACATGGACTATATGGCCGGAAAACGAGACCCCGCGTGAACCGGCGGACCAATCACCGGTTGCCGCCGCCGCGGGCGCTGTTGTTCGATTGGGACGACACGCTCGTTGACAACTGGCAGACCATCCACGAGGCGCTCAACGCCACGTTCGAGGCGATGGGCCGTCCCACCTGGAGCCTTCAAGAGACCCAGAGGAACGCCCGTCGGTCGGCGCGCGACCGCTTTCCGCAGTTGTTCGGCGAGCGCTGGCAGGAGGCGCAGGAGATCTTCTACGACGCCTTCCGGCGGAACCACCTTCGCACCTTGCGGGCGCTGCCACACGCCGAGACCATGCTGAGCCACCTCCAGGCCAGCGGACTGCTTCTCGCGGTGGTCAGCAACAAGAACGGCGACTTCCTGAGACGCGAGGCCGCGCACCTCGGCTGGACCGGCTATTTCCGCCGGCTAGTCGGCGCCGCCGATGCCACCGCCGACAAGCCGGCCAAGGCGGCGGTGACGCTGGCCTTGCGGGGCAGCGGCCTGAGCTGCGGCCCCGAGGTCTGGTTCGTCGGCGACGCGGACATCGACGTCGAATGCGCCCGAAATGCGGGCCTCAGCGCCGTGCTCTTGCAGGGACCGGGCGGCTGCAGACAAGCCGTCGTCGGCGAACGGCACGCGTTGCGGCTATCGGACTGCGCCGAGCTCATGTACACCGTCGACGGTTTGCTCCGGCAACTGTAATTCTATTTCGATGGAATTCGTGGTATTCGTTGCCGGAACCAGACCGGCGTCGGCCCGATTCCTCGGCCCGCCACGCCCGGTGGAAGAGGGGCCTAGACCCGACCGAAGAACAAAAGGATCAATAACATGTCGGACAAGACCAATAACCTGCAGGACGTGTTCCTGAACCACATCCGCAAGAACAAGACCCCGGTGACGATCTTCCTGGTGAACGGCGTGAAGCTGCAGGGGATCGTTACCTGGTTCGACAACTTTTGCGTGCTGCTGCGCCGCGATGCGCATTCACAGTTAGTGTACAAGCACGCCGTCTCGACCGTGATGCCGGCCCATCCGATACAGCTGTTCGAACCGGCCAAGGAGGTCGCCGAAGAGCCTGCCGAAGAGCCCGCCGAAGAGCCCGCGGTCGCGGAGCAACTCGATCAGTAACCGTCCCGCCCAGGCTGGCAGGTTCCAAGCGGCGCGGTCCACCGGCCGGGCGCTGGTCCTGCATCCCGAGTCGAGGTCGAGCGGCGACGGCACCGCCGACAGTCGAAGCTCCGAGTCGCGCCTGGTCGAGGCCCGGGCGCTGGCCGGGGCCATCGATTTGACGGTGGTGCAGGCGGAGGCGGTGCGCCTCGGCCGGCCGCGGCCGGCAACGCTGTTCGGCCCTGGCGCGGTGGGGCGCTACGCCGAGCTGATCGCCGCCGAGGCGGTCGAGGTGGTGGTGGTGAACCACCCCTTGACCCCGATTCAGCAACGCAACCTGGAGCTCGCCTGGACGGCAAAGGTGGTCGATCGCACCGGCCTCATACTCGAGATCTTCGGCGCCCGCGCGCGCACCCATGAAGGGCGCCTGCAAGTCGAGCTGGCGGCGCTCAGCTACCAGCGCAGTCGCCTGGTGCGCAGCTGGACCCACCTGGAGCGGCAACGCGGCGGTTACGGCTTCCTGGGGGGGCCGGGTGAATCCCAGCTCGAGATCGACCGCCGGCTGATCGACCAACGGATCATCCACCTGAAGCGTGAGCTCAAGGCCGTGACCCGGACCCGTGCGCTGCATCGCCGGGCGCGCCGACAGGTGCCGAACCCGGTGGTGGCGCTGGTCGGCTACACCAACGCCGGCAAGTCGACCCTGTTCAACCGCCTGACCGGCAGCCGGGTGTTTGCCGATGACCGTCCGTTCGCCACCTTGGACCCGACGATGCGGGCATTGGCCCTGCCTTCGGGTCGTCTGGTCATCTTGTCCGATACGGTGGGCTTCATACAGGATCTGCCGACCCAGTTGATTGCGGCGTTTCGCGCCACCCTGGAGGAGGTGCTGGAAGCCGACGTGATCGTCCATGTACGCGACGTGGCCCACCCGGACAGCGCGGCGCAGCGCGGCGATGTGCACAAGGTGCTGGCCGAGCTCGGCCTGCGACAGGTGATCGACGAGGACGGCCTGGTCGAGGTCTTGAACAAGGTGGACCTGTTGGACCGGTCGGCAGGCGATGCCTTGACCAACAACGCCGGCCGACACTCGGACATGGTCGTCCTCTCGGCGCTGACCGGAGAGGGATGCCAGGCCCTGCTCGAGGCCCTGGACAGGTGGTTCTCGGTAGCACGCCGGGTGCTGAAGCTGACGGTGGACTTGAGCGACGGGGCCTCGCTCGCGTGGCTATACCACCACGGCGAGGTGTTGAGCCGGCGCGACGAAGGCCCGGTGGCACGCTTGCAAGTCGGACTCGACCCGGCCGATGCTGCCCGCTTCGAGCGTCGCATGGGGCGGCACCACCCAGGCGACCGATGAGGGCGGCGACGAAGCCTCATCACATTCTCGGGCCGGGCGTTTTAACCTGCAGGATCAGGTCTTGGTTGCACCACCCATTGCCGAGCATGGGCGACGGTGGTTTGAACGCGAATGGCTCGAGGTGCTGCGGCCGCCCGCCTTAAGCCCGCATCGAGCCGCGCCGCCGACCCCGGAAAACCGGCGAGGGGAGGCCACCCCATAGGTCCGAAACGCCCATGATTCCCGACCTCGACAGGGTGAGTGCCATCGTCCGCGAGGCCGCCGCGGCGGAGGTCTTGCCGCGGTTCCAGGCGTTGCGTGACCAGGACGTCTGGCGCAAGGCGTCGGGCGAGGTGGTGAGCGTGGCCGACGTCGAAGCCGAAAGATGGCTCACCCGGCGGCTCTTGGACCTGCTGCCCGGCTCGATGGTGATCGGCGAGGAAGCGAGCGCCGACCGCCCGGCGCTCTTGGATCAGGTGGGCCGGGAGGGGCCGGTATGGCTCATCGATCCGGTCGACGGTACCGGCAGCTTCATCGCCGGCAAGCCGGCGTTCGCGGTCGTGGTCGGCCTGCTGGCCCAGGGGCGTTGCCTGGCCGGGTGGATCCACGACCCGTTGGCGGACCGCATGGCGGTCGCTGCCGCCGCCGAGGGCGCCTGGCTCGACGGCGAGCGACTGCGGGTGGCCGCGCCGGCACCGCTCAGCGAGATGTCCGGCGTGCTGCACCTCGGCTGTTTCGACAAGCCCTGGCGGCAGCGCATCCGCGATCGCCAATCGCGGCTGGGCCGGATCGGCAACCGCGGCTGTGGCGCCCACGAATACATGGCGCTGGCCGCGGGGCGCCAGCACTTTGCGCTGTTCAGCGAGACCATGCCCTGGGATCACGCCGCGGGGGTGTTGATGCACCGCGAGGCCGGCGGCTTCGCGGCCCGCCTGGACGGCCGCGCGTACCGTCCAACCGACCATCGGGGCGGGCTCCTGCTGGCGCCGGACCCGGCCAGCTGGGAGGCGCTGCATGGGTTCCTGACGCAACAGGAGAATGCGCCGGAGGGGCAGGAGGCGGGGTAGGGGGCCGCGGGATCAGTCCGGCCCCGTCTCGCGCTCTCTGCGTTTGGCCTGCCGCCACAGGGCCTCCATCTCGTCCAGGCTCGCCTCGTCGGGGGAGCGGCCGGCGGCGGCCAGCGCCGACTCGATGTAGGCGAAGCGGCGCTCGAACTTGGCGTTGCACCCGCGCAGCGCCGCCTCCGGGTCGATCCCCAGATGCCGGGCCAGATTGGCTGAGGCGAACAACAGATCGCCCACCTCGTCCTCCAATTGCGCGGCGGTGGCAGTGCCCGAGATTCCGGCGCGGAGCTCGGTCATCTCCTCCGCGATCTTGTCCAGCACCTGGATCGCCTGTGGCCAGTCGAAGCCAACCCGGGCCGCCCGCTGCTGCAGCTTGTCGGCGCGCGACAATGCCGGCAGCCCGAGCGGCACGTCGTCGAGCACGCCGGGTGGGCGTCCTTCACCCTGCGCCCGCGACCGGCGTTCCGCCGCCTTGTGCGCCTCCCAGGCGGCGGTCTGCCGGGCCGCGCTGTCGACCTCGGCGGTGCCGAAGACATGGGGATGGCGGTCCACCATCTTGTCGCAGATCGTCGCCGCCACGTCGTCGAAGCTGAACGCGCCGGCCTCCTCGGCCATGCGCGCGTGGTAGACCACCTGCAGCAGCAGGTCGCCTAGTTCCGCGCGAAGCGCCTCGAGGTCAGCCCGGTCGATGGCGTCGGCCACCTCGTAGGCCTCTTCGATGGTATAGGGCGCGATCGACTTGAAGTCCTGCTCCTGGTCCCACGGGCAGCCCCCGACAGGGTCCCGCAGCCGCGCCATGATTTCGATCAGACGGTCGACGTTTCGGCTCATGGGATGACTCGGTTCATTTTGTCGGTGGGGGCCTGTTATAGCGAATTCGCAATAGCATGGGGGAGCGATCCTGCCGTTGCCGCAGCCCCGGAGGGCGGTTTCGACGGCGTTCCTGTGGCGACCGAAAAATTGCATAAGGGATATTATGGATAATCCTATTTAAGTCTTAATTATAAATCGTTATCGTCCTTAATTCACGTTGCAGATTAAAATTGCACGCTTATTCCGCTACATCCGGATAGAACTGGCAGCGCGATCGTTGGGCGGCGGGCTAAGCCATGACGCTGGCCACCACGCGCAGTCGACATTGTTGGCTAACCCGTCAAGGAACGGGCGCCGCCGGTCGGCGCCACGCAATCGCTCAGTATCCACCGGATACTTTGTCGGTATCACGTGCGCGGATACGGATGGGCCGGTTCTCCCGAGTGCACGGATCTGGCCTCCCTTGTCCGACAGCCGCCCGCGGTTCCGGACGCGAAATAACGCCAATCATTCATTGTACCGATTGATTCACGTCAATGCGCCTGAACGGGTGCTGGTATACGAAGCATCTTGAAGAATTTGGATGGCCGAAAGGTATCGTTTGGAAGAATCTTGCTTCGTGCCTTGCCGGAGTTGCATTTTGTTGCAGGTCATGTGACCGGATATTGTTGGAAAACGAAACATAGTGAGCTCAGCCATGTCGAGACATCGCATCATCGGCCTGGTCGGCGCGTTGATCGTCTGGCTTCTGGGAACGTTTTCGGCCGCCGCATCACCGGGCGGTCCGAATTGGTCCCAGACGGTCGACGGCATGCTGGTCCACCTGGGAATTATGTCGACCCAGGTAATGAGGCAACACCCGGACCAATATCCTGAGCATTTCATCGAGGGGGAACCCCCAGCAGGCAGACACATGTACCACGTTCTGGTGACCGTTTTCGAGCGCTCCAGCGGCGAGCGCATTACCAATGCCGATGTAGAAATGCGGGTTTCACCGATTGGCCTTGCCGGTCGGCAAAAGCATCTTCATGCGATGTCAGTCCGCGGCGCGGCTTGTTATTGCAATTACTTCTACATGCCGCCCACGGATAGCTATCGGATCAGCGTGCAAATCCGTCGGCCGGGGGTGCCGGTGGTGGCCCGAGCGAAATTCCTTTACACGCACCACCGCGGGCCCTGATCGAGAGCCTGACAGACGGGCAGCGGGCGGCTTTCACCAAGGTTGGTCGGGGCACGCATCCGGAGTTCGCACCGCAGCAAATGCCTTATGTCGAGGTGCGCCGGTGCGGCGCCTCCGGCCACAATGTCGTGTTGTCGTGGATCGCGAGGGTAAGCCGTGATTGTGTTTGCGCGCCGCGGTCAGGTGGTCGACCGTGGCCGCATGACTTCAGCAAGCGAAAGCCGTGACGCCGTCGGAGGTCCTGCCCTTTGACCGCGGAAATAGGAGCCGATTTCCCAGTTCCATTGGTACGACTCTTGCGGTCGCCGCGATTTACACCTCGATCACCATGCCGTCGTAGGCAGGCTCGACGCCGGGCAGACATTTGGCTGCCAGCCGGTCGAGTAGTCGTCGCGCCCTTGCCGCGCCCGCCGGGCGGTCAGCTCCCGGTGGCGCTGCACCACACTGGTACGGGAGCGATGCGCGGTCGAGGCCATGCCATTGATGTAAATCAATGCCGAACTTCCTTGTTGATGCTTGAAATATTAATAAAGGCTGTACCATTGCGCTGACGCGAACCGGCGGTGGGCCGGGACGCGTAAGGGCGTTGGGCGAAGTCGCGTGACGTTAGGACGGTAGGCAGCGACATGAAGAGACGGTTTCTTCGCCGCCTGTTAGCCTGTCTCCTGGTGACCGCTCTCGTCACCGGCACGGGGGTGCCTGTGGCCATGGTCCAGGCCGGTCACGGTCACGGGGCAACGCCGGCCGACCAAGCTCAAGTAATGCCGGGCTGCGATCCGGTCCAGGCGCTGGGCACGGGCTGCAAGTACTGCGCGCCGTGCGTTATGTTGTGTTGCGACGAGGTGATTGTCGCCGCCGCCCCCGCGCTCGAGCCCCCGCTGCCCGAACTCACGGTCGGTTTCGTCGACCGGACGCCGGGCGTCCGGCGTTCCATCGAGGCCAAGTTCCCTCGAGGTCCTCCCCATCCCTTCCAGGACTGAGACTTAGCGGCCGTTCCCGCAGGCCGCCGCAAGACCTCACAAAACACGGCATCTCCGCGGAACGGCGAGGTTGATCGCAGCATAGGCTGCTGTCGCGACCAACCGATGTCTCGGTCCGACTCGGCCCGCGCTCGGGCACGAGCCGGTCAAGGCATGTGCGAAATGACGTCGCGGCCGCAGCAACGGTAACGGAGGGAAGAGATGGTTAGGGAAGATCCTGTCAACGGGACCCGGGACAGTCGTCAATCTCACCTGACGACGCGACGGGGTTTCGTCACCGGCCTCGGCTTTGGCGTGGTGAGTCTTTACGGTCTGTGGGCCGCTTACGGGGCCGCGCCGACCAGCCTCAAATTCCTGTCCGGCGCCGCGTCAGGCGGCATGGGAGCCGCAGGGCACGGCCACGGCGGTCACGGCGGCGGAGGGATGTCGCGCGAGGAGTTCAACCGCCTGGCCGACGAGTTCTTCGAGGCCAACGCGCTTCCCGACGGCAGCGTGAAGCCGGTCCGTCGTAGGGTCGCGGCGATCTCGGGCCAAGCCCATGAGGGTCACGCAGATGAGCCGGAGATGTCCGCAGCCAAAGAGCACGAACACGGGCACGAGGCGGAGGCCCACGACCGTGGCGCTCGCGAGCCGAGGATGTCCATGGCCGAAGAGCACGAGCACGGGCCCGAGGCCGAAGCGCACGAACACGGTGCGGCCCCGCCGAGCATGTCCATGGCTGAAGAGCACGAGCACGGAGACGAAGAAGGGCCGATCGAGGTCTACGTCAGGGCCTCAAGGTACGGCTACGAGCCCGATGTGCTGCGGCTGGAGCCCAATATCCCCTACAAATTCAGGATGATGGCCGTCGATGCGGACCACGGCGTCTCAATCAGTATGCGCATGGGCAGCCACATGATGCGCTGCCGAGCGAGAGTTCTGACCGAAGCGATCCTGATGTTCACGGCGCCCGGCGAGTACCTGTGCTACTGCACCGTTTATTGCGGTGAGGGCCATGACATGATGATGGGCACGATCGTCGTGGCATAGCCCGCGACCGGAGGGGACGAGGCATGACTGAGAGCAAGTTGGTCGAAGGCCTGAAGCGCCTGCCCGGCGGCGACAGGGCGCTGCTCGACGGCTTTGTCGCCATGGCCGTGCTCAGCCTGGGGCTCGGTCTCGTCTACGGCGCGCTGACGGCCTTCGCCCGCGCCGGCTTCATCACCCTGGAGCCCGAGGTCGCGTATCCGACGCTGACCCTCCACGGGGTCACGATCTTCTTCTACTGGCTCTACTTCGCCCAGGCGGGCCTGGTCCTCATCCTCGCCTGTGTGTACACCGAGGGCGCCAAGCGGCTGGCGTGGAGCCCGCTGGCGTGGCTCGGGCTTGGCCTCATGGTCGCGGGATTCGCCTTGAGCGAGCTGATGCCGATCATGGGCGCGGTCATGCTGTACGACGGCCAGCCGGAGCTGATCGGCTACGAGATGACGGAGGGCGGCCTGTTCTACGTCGGCTACATCCTTCTCGGCCTGGGACTGTTTGTGGTCGGCGTATCCAGCATTTCCACCGCCCTCAAACCGCGCTTTGAAGGGAAGATCGAGTCCTGGTCATCGGTCAGCTTCGCCAGCGTCGCCTGGGCCGGCCTGCTCATGGTGAGCGCCATGGCCGCGATCAACGCCTTCCTGCCGGCGGCCTGGTGGGCATTCGGTTTCGGACCAGCGCCATCGGGCTATACCATGAGCTGGCACGTGCTGTTCCACAATGTCCATTACCTGCCGCTGATGGCCACGGTGGTGCTGTGGTATGTGCTGATGGACGAGCTGGCCGGCGTCGAGTCGATCTTCGGGCGCCGGTTTTCCAAGATCGTCTTCGCCCTCTATTTGATCTTCGTGCCGCCGACGTCGCTGTACCACATGTTCCTGGAACCCAACCTCGCGGACTCGGTGAGGATACTGGGATCGTTGTTGTCGTTGTTCATCGGCGTGCCGACCGTGCTCGTCTTTTTGATCATCATCGCTTCGCTGGAGTCGCACGCCAGGGCGCACGGCGCCCGCGGCCTGTTCGGCTGGGTGCGCATGCTGCCCTGGCGCAATCCGGCGATGGCCGCGATCGGCATGGCGGTGGTCAACCTGGCCCTCGGGGGCGCCTTTTCCTTCGTCCTGATCCAGGAGAAGCTGGCGCCGCTGTTGAGCGACACCTTCTTCGTCCCGGGCTACTTCCACTTCCTGACCCTGGGCACGGTGACGCTCACCTTCATCGCCGCGTTCATGTACGTGATTCCGGGCCTGACCGGCCGTCAGCTGTGGAACCCCTCGCTGCTCGCCAAGCTGCCGTACATCGCGACCGTCGGCCTGCTGATCTTCGGCGGCGCCGGCATCCTCGCCGGCTACATGGGCGTGCCGCGGCGCCTGTTCGACGTGAGCTACGAGGGCCGGGCGCCGGAGATCTGGCAAACGCTGATGTTCGTCGTCGGCATCGGCGCCGTGCTCATGACCGCCGCATTGGCGGCCTACGTCTTCGGCCTGGTTAGGACACTGTTCGGGCGCCCGAGCGAGGCCGGGGCCGAGACGGCCAACCTCGCGGCCGTGTCGTGGGGCGGGATCAGCGTCGGCCGCCAGGCGGCCTGGGTCGGGCCGCTGTCCGTGCTCGTCCTCATCGCCGCCATGTACGCGTTCACCGCGGTCGGCTTCGAGCTCATGCAAAGCCTGCCGATCGTGGCGACTGGCGGAGGCGGTGGACATTAGGTTCCGTGAGGAGGTAATCCATGACGAAAGACGCCTGGCTGTTCGCGATCGTGTTCCTGGTCTGGCTGGTCCTGTCGGTCCTGTACTACACGGTGCCCATGATCTACATGCCGACCACGGGGCGCGTGTGGGGCCTGGGCGCGCTCCTGTTCCTGGTGCTCGCGGCCGTCGTTCTGTACGCGCAGCACAAGGGAAAGAGCCGGCGCGCTGCCGCCGAGTCCGAAGTGGCAGAGAGCCGAAAGTAACCCCGAGAAGCGGAGGTCGTGGGGAACGGTCGGCCGCCCAGGACGGCCGGTCCTGGGGGGGTGATCTACATCAATGACGGATCTGCCTGGAGGCGGATGAATGACAGGCTGGGGCCAAGTCCATAGGCAACGGATGGGACGAACGGCCCGCCGCCGACGCTATCGGCGTGCCCCCAGGGGAGAAGACGGGGATGTCTCACTGGCATGTGAGCTTTGGCGGCGGCGTCCGCCTCGTTGTGACGGCCGTCGCGGCGGCCGCGGCCATGCAGGTCGCGATGGCGTGGGCGGACCACGCCCAGGGTCCGGTGAATGTGATCGGCGAACCGGAGTCGGCGGCAACAGTCGGCACCGACGACCCTGGGGCGGGCCAGGAGCCGAGGCTTCGCCTGGGCATGCCGGTCATGGACTCCGAGAACGGCATGCGGCTGTTCGCCGGGATGGGCTGTGTCGTGTGTCACGCGATCAACGGGGTGGGCGGGCACGATGCCAAGAACCTCGATGCCCACTCCACGCACCCCGTGGTCAGTGCCTTCGATTTCTCCGCCAAGATGTGGGCCATCCCCGCAGACATGGCGGGGGACCGGAAACGGGCGCTCGGTCATCGATTCGCATTCAGCGGCGATGAACTGGCCGACCTCGCCGCCTTCGTGGGCGACGACGACCAGCAGCACAGGTTCACCGAAGCGCACATTCCACCCGAGATCAGGAAGCTGATGCGTCACAGCCACGGCGGCAAACAGGCCCATCAGGACGAGCTGAGGAATTTCCAGCCCGAAGAGGTCTACATGGTGGCGCCGATGATGGAGCCCGAGGAGGGCATGCGGCTATTCGTCAGCAAAGGCTGCGTCGTCTGTCACGCGATCAACGGCGTGGGCGGAGACGATGCCAAGAACCTCGATGCCGAGAGTCTCGCTGCCGGGAACCCAGACGCCCACTCCGGCCACACCTTTTTGAATCCTTTCGATTTCGCCGCCAGCATGTGGTCCGTGAGCCCGGGCATGATCGAGGCTCAGCACCGTATCGCGGGCCATCGGTTCCTGTTCACGGCCGTAGAGCTGTCCGACATCATCGCCTTCGTTCACGACGGCGAGCAGCAGAGAAATTTCACCGAGGCGCACGTTCCGCCCGAAATGAAGACCATCATCGACCAGACCCGCGCCGGCCAGTCGGCCGATCCGGACTAGCCCGACCGCGCCGCGGGGCTGATTTTCAGTGCATTTGTCGCGGAGTTTGGCCCTGCGGGCGAGAGAGGATTCCATTTCGGTCGCGATGGCAGATAAGCCAGCAATCGAAAGCGTGGCAAGGACCATTGCGCAGATGGCTGTGCGAGCGATTCCGGTAACGCTATGGTTCGACATGGCTTACCTCCAGTCTCCACGTTTCGGTCCCGAATCCCCGTCGGTCATGGTGGGTCATTCGCCTATCATGGCGAACGGTACGCGGCATCGAGGTAGGTCAACTTGGGAGTCGCCACGATCGCGAGGGTAAGCCGTGACTGTGTTTGCGCGCCGCGGTCAGGTGGTCGACCGTGGCCGCATGACTTCAACAGGCCAAAGTCTTGACGCCGTCGGAGGCCCTGCTTTTTGACCGCGGAAGTATGAGTCGATTTCCCAGTTCCATTGGTACGACTCTTGCGGTCGCCGCGATTTACACCTCGATCACCAGGCCGTCGTAGGCAGGCTCGACGCCGGGCGGACACTTGGCCGCCAGCCGGTCGTAGTCGAGGCTCGTGTTCATATGGGTTAGCACGGCCCGACCTGGCCGCAGGCGCTCGATCCAGCCAAGAGTCTTCTCCAGATGGGCATGGGTTGGGTGCGGCGCCTCGCGCAGGCAATCGACGATCCATAGGCCGATGCCGTCCAGCGCTTCGAAGGCCGCCTCCGGAAGCTCGACCAGGTCGGTCGAATAGGCCAGTTGCCCGAACCGGAACCCGAGCGTGGCGCCCGGAAAGCCGTGGTCCTGTTCGAACGGGCGGATGTCGATGTCCCCGACCGAGAATGGGCCGTCAATGATATGCGGCTCCACCAACGGCCCGTAGAAGTCTGATTCGCCTTCCATTCCCTCGACCGCGTACCCGAAGCGTTGGCGGATCTCCGTGAGCGTCCCGGCGTCGGCGTGAATCGGTATCGGCCGCCCCGTGAGGCGCTTCATTTGCCGCAGGTCGTCGATGCCGTGCAGGTGGTCGGCATGGGCATGGGTGTAGAGCACCGCGTCCAGCCGGGTGACCCCCGCAGCCAAGAGCTGCCGGCGCAGGTCCGGCGTGGTATCGACCACCAGGGTGGTATTGGCCTCTTGCACCAGGATCGAGGCTCGGAGCCGCCGGTTGCGCGGGTTCGCGGGATCGCAGTCGCCCCAGTCGCCGCCGATCTGCGGCACCCCGCCGGAGCCGCCGCAGCCCAGGATGGTCACCCGCATCAGGTTAACCGCCGGCGTCCGCGGGCGCCTCGACCTTGCCGAACAGGCGCAGGAAGTTGCGGGTGGTGTGGCGCGCCAGCTGCTCCAGCTCTAGCCCCTTGAGCCGGGCCACCTCGGCGGCGGTGTGCACCATGAACGCCGGCTCGTTGCGCTTGCCGCGCATCGGCACCGGCGCCAGATAGGGCGCGTCGGTCTCCACCAAGAGCCGGCCCACGGGCAGCCCGCCGACGATCGCCCGAAGCTCGTGGGAGCGCTTGAAGGTGATGATCCCGGAGATCGACACATAAAATCCGATTTCCAACGCTTTTTCAGCAAGTTCTTTGGTTGTGCTGAAACAATGGATGAGTCCCGTGAACGGCCCTTCACGGTACGCCTCGTGCAACAAGTCGGCAGTGTCCTGGTCGGCGTCGCGGGTGTGCACGATGAGCGGCAAGCCGGCCTCGCGCGCCCCCTCGATATGGGTGCGGAAGCTGCTCTTCTGAGCCTCGCGCGGACTGTGCTCGTAGTGGTAGTCGAGGCCTGTCTCGCCAATCCCCACCACCTTCGGATGGCGACTCAGCTCCACCAGCCGCGCCGAGTCCGCCGGCGCTTCTGCCGCCGACTCGTGCGGGTGGATGCCGACCGAGCAATAGAGCTGCGGGTAGCGCTCGGCGACCGCCAGCACCCGGTCGAACTGGCTGAGTTTGGTGCTGATAGTGACCATCAGCCCCACCCCGGCGGCATCGGCCCGGTCTATCACCGCGTCGATGTCGTCCGCGAAGTCCGGAAAGTCGAGATGGCAGTGGCTGTCGACCAGCATGACGGTGCCAAGCCTCAACCGACCCAGCGGGGAAAGATCGGCTCCGGCGGCGGCAACGCCGTGCCCGGCCTGAGCGCCTCCCCGGGGCCGAGGGCCGCGAAGGTGCGGGCCCCCTGCCCCACCGCCAACTGGTCCAGGAGCCAGCCGGCCGCATCCGGCATTACCGGCTGTGCCAGGATCGCCAGGTGCCGGATCGTCTCGGCCAGCACGTAGAGCACCGTACTCATGCGCGCCGGGTCGGACTTGGCGAGTGCCCAGGGCGCCTGCGCGTCCACGTACCGGTTGGCCGCGCCGACCACCTGAAACAAAAACTCGAGCGCCCTGTGAAACGCCTGCTCCTCGTAGCAACGGCGCTGCTGATCGAGCAACCCGCGGACCGCGCCGAGCAAGGCCTTGTCGGCGGCGTCGTGGGCGCCGGGCTCGGGCACCGCGCCCTCCTTGGCGATCATCGACAGCACCCGCTGTGCCAGGTTGCCGAAGTCGTTGGCAAGGTCGCCGTTGATGCGCCCGACGATGGCGCGGTGCGAGAAGTCGCCGTCATTGCCGAACGGCACCTCCCGCAACAGGAAGTAGCGGACCTGGTCGAGGCCGTAGCGCTCGATGAGCCACAGCGGGTCGATGATGTTGCCGAGCGACTTGGAGATCTTCCGGCCCTCGTTGGTCCACCAGCCATGGGCGAATATCCGCTTCGGCGGCCCGAGCCCCGCGCCCATGAGGAAGGCCGGCCAGTAGACCGCGTGGAAGCGCAGGATATCCTTGCCCACCATGTGTAGGTCGGCCGGCCAATAGGTTGAAAAATCGTCCCCGCTCGTATCCGGATAGCCGACCGCGGTGATGTAGTTAGTGAGCGCGTCGAGCCACACATAGATGACGTGGTCGGTGTGGTTCGGCACCGGCACGCCCCAATTGAAGCTGGCGCGCGAGACCGACAGGTCGCGCAGCCCGGATTTCACGAAGCTGATCACTTCGTTCCGCCGGGCCGGCGGCGAGATGAAGTCCGGGCGCTCCTCATAAAGCCGGAGCAGCGGCTCCCGCCATGTGGACAGCCTGAAGAAATAGCTGGGTTCCTCGACCCACTCGACCTCGGCGCCGCTCGGCGCATGCTTCTTGCCGTCGGGCCCTTCGACCAGCTCGTCCTCGGCGTAGAACGCCTCGTCGTGGACCGCATACCAGCCGGCATAGCTGCCGAGGTAGATCTGGCCGGCGTCCATCAGCGCCGACCAGATCGCCTGGCTGGCCCGGATATGACGCGGCTCGGTGGTGCGGATGAAGTCGTCGTTGGAGAAGTTCATCGCCCGCGCCAGGCCGCGGAAGTTCTCGGACACCTGGTCGGTGAACGGCTGCGGCTCCTTGCCTGCCTCACGGGCCGACTTCTCCACCTTCTGCCCGTGCTCGTCGGTGCCGGTCAGGAACTTGACGTCATAGCCGTCGAGGCGCTTGAACCGGGCCATCGCGTCACAGGCGAGGGTGGTGTAGGCGTGGCCGATATGGGGCAGATCGTTGACGTAGTAGATCGGCGTGGTGATGTAGTAAGCCGCCTTGGAGCCGGCCATCGGGCGACCTCCCTGCCGAAGATGGCTTCGCCGGGCGCCGTGATGCGTCAGGCGAGGGCGCTGGGCCCGGACCGGGCCGCGCTCTCCAGGGCGAAGAACACGTCCAAAAGCACCTGTTTGCGGTCCAGATTGGCGGTGTCCGACTGACCCAGGAGGCGGTCGGTCTTTTCCCACACCTCCACCCAGCGATCAAGGCCGCTTGCAGCGCCGGGACCCGGCCCCGCCAGCCGCCGCATCGCCTCGGCCTCGCCCGCCACGGCCTCGTGCGCACCCGCCGGTCCCAGCACGCCGGTGCGCACCGCCCGCACCAGCCACCCACGCAACAGCTCACCGATGGCCTGCCAAAGCGCGTCGGCACCGGGTCGCGCTAGCTTGTCACCGAGCGCGTGCAGCGCCTCGCCGTCGACGGCCGGCAGCCGGTTCAACAGCGCCGCCAACTCGCGGTAGACGGCGAGCCCGCCCTCCGCCGCCAGCGCCAGCGCCCGTCCGGCGCTGCCCTCGGCCAGGCCGGCCAGCGCGCCGACATCCGGGGCCGACATCTCCGGGTAATGTTGCTTGACGATGCGCGCCACCACCTGGTCCGACAGTGGCTTGAGCGTCAGCCGCCGGCAGCGCGAGCGGATGGTCGCCAATAGCCGCCCCGGCGCATGGCTGATCAGCAGCAGCACCGCCCTCTCGGTCGGCTCCTCGAGACATTTCAACAGCGCGTTGGCGGCGTTCGGGTTCATCTCGTCGGCGCTGTCGACCACCACCACGCGCCAGCCCGCCTCCGCCGGGGTGAGGCGCAGGAACGCGCCCACCCCCCGGATGTCGTCCACCACGATCTCGCCGCGCCGGCGCCCGCGCTTGTCGTCCCAGGCACGCTCGACGGTAACGAGGTCGGCATGGCCGCCGCTGGCCACCCGGCGGAACACCGGATCCTCGGGGTCGACCGCGAGCCCCTGGGGCGGCCTGATCGACTCCGCCTTGCCGGCGTTCCGCAACAGGAAACGCGCTAGGCGGTAAGCCAGCGTCGCCTTGCCGATGCCGCGCGGTCCGGTGAGCAACCAGGCATGGGGCAGCCGCCCGCATGCCCAGGCGTCCAAGAGCCGCCGCTCCGCCGCCTCATGGCCGAGCAGACTCGCAGTCTCGCGGGGACGCGGGGGCGCCGACCCGCTCACAGCGCCACCTCCAGTCGCTCGCGGGTCACCGCGATCACCGCCGCATGGGTCTCCTCGATCGGCCCCGAGGCGTCGATCACCACGCAGCGCTCCGGCTCGCGCCGCGCAATGTCCAGGAAGCCCTGGCGCAGCCGTTGATGGAAGTCGATGTCCATGCGCTCGTAGCGGTGTTCATCGCCGCCGCGGGCAGCGGCCCGCTTGAGCCCCTCATCCACCTCCAGGTCGAGAATCAGCGTCAGGTCCGGCCGGCAATCGCCGACCACCACACGGTGCAGCGTTTCGATCACGTCGCGCCCCAGGCCGCGGCCATAGCCTTGATAGGCCATGGTGGAATCGGCGAAACGGTCGCTGATCACCCAGCGGCCGGCTTCCAGCGCCGGCCGCACCGTGGTCACCAGATGGTCGCGCCGGGCCGCGTAATGCAGCAGGGCCTCGCCCAGCGCGTCCCAGCGCCCGGCCGCACCCTCAACCAGAAGCAGGCGAATCGCCTCGGCGCCGGGGGCGCCGCCCGGCTCGCGGGTGGTGAGGGTTTCGATCCCGGCCCGCTCGAGCGCCGCGTCGAGCAGCCGCGCTTGCGTCGACTTGCCGGTCCCCTCCCCGCCTTCCAGGGTGATGAACCGGCCGCGGTCCACCGGGCTCGATCCGCGACTCGCGGCCTAACGGGCCGCAGAGCCCCAGAGCAGATAGCCCAGGGCAGCGGTAAGCCGGGGGACCAAGGGCAGTCGCTTCACCGCCTTGCCGGCCACCAGCGGGATCCCGATGGTCTCCACGCCGGGCGCGGTCACCACCAGCCTCGCCACCACCGCTCCTTTCTCGATCGGCGCCGGGATCGGTTCTTGGTAGACCGTGGCCACGCGCATGCCGCGGCGCGCCTTGCGAGGCAGCGTGACCGTCAGCTCGCGCTGGATGACCATCGGCACGGTCAGCGCATCGCCGAGCCAGACCGAGGCATGGGCCACAATCTCGCCGGCGGCAAAAAGCGCGTAGTTGTTGAACTCCCGGAAGCCCCAGTCGAGCAGCCGCTGCGCCTCCCGGGACCGCTCGCGCACGCTCTCCATGCCGTGCGCGACCAGCACCAGGCGGCGGCCGTCTTGTACCGCCGACACGGCGAGGCCGTAGCCGGACTCCTCTGTGTAGCCGGTCTTCAGGCCATCGGCGCCCATCTCCTTGTACAGGAGCGGGTTGCGATTGCCCTGGCGGATGCCGTTGTAGGTGAAGCTGGTCTCCTTGTAGTAATGGTAGAATTCCGGGAAGTCCTGGATGGTCCGTATCGTCAGGATCGCCAGGTCGCGTGCCGTGCTCACATGCTCGGCGTCGGGCCAGCCCGTCGAGTTGGTGAAATTGGTGTCGGTCATGCCCATGTCGTGGGCGCTAGCCGTCATCTCCTGGGCGAAGTGGTTCTCGCTGCCGGCAATGCCCTCGGCCACGACGATCGAGGCGTCGTTCCCCGACTGCACGGCGATGCCACGGATGAGGTCCTCGACACGCACCCGTGCGTCGAGCTCGACGAACATCCTCGACCCGCCCCTCTTCCACGCCCGGTCGGTGACCAGCATGGTGTCATCGAGCGACAGGCCGCCGTCCCGCAGCCGCTGGAACAACAGATGCAGGGTCATTATCTTGGTCATCGAGGCCGGCGCGATGGCGACATCGGCGTTCTTTTCGAACAGCACCACGCCGGTGTCGAAATCCAGGAGATAGGCCTGCTTTGCCGAGGTCTCCAGCGCCTGCGCCGCGGCCGTCCACAGGCCGGTGGCCAGCACCATCGAGACGCCGAGGCGGCGCCGGCGCCGGTCGCGAAACAGAACCAACCTCGTCCCCCCGTCTGGTCGACAGCAATAGAAGCGCCCGAGGCGCCTTAAATCTGCCTGGCAATTACGCCAGAATTATGATCCTCGCCGCCGCCCGGCGGGCCGGACTTACTCGACGACGATCCCGGCCTCCGGGTGGCCGGAGTCGATCACTCTGCGCAATAGCGCGTCGGCGTTGTCCACCCCGGCCAGAGGCCCGATGCGCACGCGAAAAAATTGCCGCCCGTCGACCACCACCGGGGTCAGAGTGGTCGGGCCGAGATGGCCTAGTCCGGCGCGCAACCGATCGGCGTTGTCAAAATTGGTGAAGGCGCCAGCCTGGACATAGATGGCGCTCGGCGCCACCGGCCGGTGGCTGACCACCTGGAGCTGCTGTTGCTCGAAGGCGCTCATCGAGTCCTCGCGCCGCACCCGCGACCACGCCGGTAGCGCCGCCGGCACCAGTACCGGCGTTGCCTGCGCCACACGAGGGCCGTCGGCGCGCGCCAGCATCTGTCGCTTCAATCGCCGGCTGTCCTCGCCCATGATGCTCACGCGCACCTTCGCCGTGCCCTTGCTCTCGAACCCGAGCAAACGCGCCGCCTGGCGCGACATGTCGATGATGCGCCCGCGAACGAACGGGCCGCGGTCATTGACGCGCACCACCACCGATCGCCCGTTCTCGAGGTTGGTGACCCGCACCAGGCTGGGCATCGGCAGGGTCGGGTGCGCGGCGGTGAGATCGTCCTGGTCGAAAACCTCGCCGTTGGCGGTGAGCCGACCATGAAAGTCGGGGCCGTACCAGGAAGCGATGCCGGTCTCATCGTAGTGGAAATCCTCCCGCGGCTCGTACCAGGCGCCGTCGATCTGATAGGGCTCGCCGATCTTGTAGGCGCCTTGCGGCGGCGCCTGCTCCGTGCCGCCGGCCAATTCCTTGGCGACATGCGCCACCAACTCGGTCTCGGCACAGCCGGAGAGGGTCAGCGCCGCGGCGGCCAGCGCCGCGGCGGCCAGCGCCGACGAGCCTGGCCGGCGGCGGCGCAAGCCTTGGCACGGGGCCGCCCAGCGTTGGATCGGGCCTACGGCGCCCCGATTCGATCCGACAGGTGCCCGACCGCGGTGGCGAAGAAGGTCGATGGGTTCCATTTCATGAGCGCCTGGAAGTTGTCGTAGACCAGGTAGGCGGGGCCGCCGCCTTCGCTGTCCGGCACGACCAAGGCGGCAGCCAGCTGGCGGATCGGCAGATCGCGACCGTCTTCGCGCCGCACGCCGAGCGCCTGCCAGGCGCCGAGCGTCTTGAAGCGGTCGAGACTTGCATGGCGAAGATCGAATTCCGGCGGCAGGCGCACCATGCGGCCCCAGGTGATATCGCTGCGCCAGCCATAGTTGGCCAGGTAGTTGGCGATCGAGGCGAACACGTCGGCCTTGGAGGTCCAGATGTCGCGTCGGCCGTCGCCGTCGTAGTCGACCGCGAATTCGAGGAAGCTCGACGGCATGAACTGGCTCTGTCCCATGGCGCCGGCCCACGAGCCCGTCATCGCCTCCACCGTGACATGGCCGGCATCGAGGATCCTCATGGCGTTGAACAGCTCGTTTCGGAAATAGCTTGAACGGCGTCCGTCATGGGCAAGGGTGACCAGCGCGCCGATGACCGGAAATTCTCCGGTATCGGCGCCGTAATTCGATTCGATACCCCAAAGCGCGATGATGAACCGCGGCTGAACCCCGAACTCAGCGGCGATGCGCTGGATAAGCTCACGGTTGGCGCGCAGCCGGGTCCGACCATCCTCGACCCGACGGTCGCTGACGATATGCGCCAGGTAATCCTCCAAGCTCAGCGTGAATTCCAGCTGGTGGCGATCGAGCTCGATCACCCGGGGGATCGGGGCAACGTTGCCAAGCGCAGCGGCGATGGTGTCCCTGGAGATGCCCAGTTCCTCCGCCTCGCGGCGAACCCCCTCGAGCCAGGGCTGGAACCCGGTGCCGGCTTCGAGCGGCGCCGCGCCGGCGATCAGGCAACCGAGACCCAGCGCCGATCCCAAGGCCCCGCGGCTCAGCCCGCTAAATATAGGTATCATCGCCTATCCGACAACCAGATCTTGGATGACTTCGTGAAGTATTGCCACAGGCGACGCCGCGAGGCAATGAGTCGTTTGACCGCAGCGGCAGCGCACGGGATAAGTGTCGCCGGTCGGGCGGCCATTGGCGAAGGAATCGAGCATGGGCCCAAGCGAGCCGAGAACGCACCGGGCGAGTCGGTTGATCTTGTCCCTGTGGTACGGCTTGGCATTGTCGGGTTGCGCCAACCTCGAAGCGTCCGTTACGGCGCTTGTCGATCGGGTGGCCGACGCATTCCAGCCGCAAGCGGAATCAGAGGCCGACCCCGAGCGGGCGGCGCAAGCCGAGGCAATCTACCAGGAAGCGCTCACGCTGGCCCGCCAAGGGCGACCCAAGGAAGCCGCCATCGGGTTTCGCGACGCCGCCGAGCTGGGCCATGCCGCGGCCGCCTACGCGCTGGGCGAAGCCTACAACGAGGGCCGCGGCGTCGAGCAACGCCCGGACCTCGCCGCCAGCTGGTTCAATACCGCCGCCGCCCGCGGCGACGCCCGAGGGCAGTTCATTGTCGGGGCGGCCTACTACGCCGGCGCCGGTGTCAAGCAGGACCACGGTGCCGCCGTCGGCTATCTGACCAAGGCCGCCGAGCAAGGTCACCCACGGGCACAATTCCTGCTCGGCGAAGCCTTCGCCAACGGTCGAGGCGTCCACAAGGAGCTTGATTGGGCGGCGCGTTGGTACGGGATGGCGGCGATGCAAGGCCATCGGGCGGCGCAATTCGCCTATGGCGTGTTGCACGCCTCCGGGCTCGGGTTGCCGCGCAACGACGTCGCCGCCCATGCCTGGCTAAGCCTTGCCATGGCCGGCGGCCACCCGGCCGCGGCGGCAACCCGGAACGCCGTGGCCCGGCGCATGACGCCCGCCGACATCGAACGCGCCGAGCTTCGAGCCGCGCGGTTCGTCCCCCGCGCCAGCGGCGGCCCGGGCGATCCGCCCACGGTCATGTACGTGGAACAGAGACTGATCGGGCTCGGCTACGACGTCGGCCCGGTCGACGGCGTCCTCGGCGAACGGACCCGCGCCGCCGTGCTCACCTATCAGTCGACGAAAGGTCTGGCCGCGGACGGGTGGATATCGCCCCAGCTCTTGCAAAGCCTCCGGGCCGACGGCCGGCGCACTGGATAGGCGCCCGCCGCCGATCGCGGGCCCGATCCGGTCGGGCGGCGGCTATTGGGCTCCGTCGCCTGCCTCCCCGGCCGCAGCCTCGGGGTTCTACAGACCCGCCGCTGCCGCGGCAATCGCGTCCCTGGTCGCCTCATCCATCTCGATGCCGAGGAGATCGTTCACGGCATCCACGACGGTGCTGTCGATGTCCTTGTTGGCCGCCGCCGCCAGGGCCTCCGCCGCCGCCTGGATGTCCACCACCTCGGCGCCGGCCGCGGCGCCGTAGGCGGCAACCATCCCCACGGCGGAGTGCGCGGCTGCCCTCTCTTGCGCCCGCGCCGAGGCATGCGCCGCGTTCAGCCGTCCCAACGACGACGCCGAGATCCCATGGTTGTGATGGTGGCTTTGATGAGTCCCCGGTGCGCCGCCGTGGCTGGCACCATGGCTACCGAGGTGGCCGACGCCACCATGGCCGCCGCTACCGTGGCCGCTACCGTGGCCGCTACCGTGGCCGCTACCGTGGCCCGCCACGCCACCATGGCCGCCGCTACCCTGGCCGCCGCCGTGGCCACCACCGTGGCCGCCACCACCGCCGCCGCCTTTACCGCCCTTGGCGTACGCCGGCTCGAAGGCTGGCAGGTCGATGACCGCCGCAACCAGCGGGCCTGCCACCAGGCCAGCCGCACCCAGCATCGCGGCGATCAGCGGCGTCCGCAAGGGTCGCCAGGCGTCGTCGTGTTTCATGTCCATCCCCGATTGGTGTCGAAGCAGTGTCGGCGGCATGCTAACGGATGTTCCATCGAATGTCTCGCATCACGCGTGCGGCCACGGGCAACGAGCGGCGTCTTCTTTACGCCGCGCAGCTCCTGTATCGTGGCCCGATCAATCGGGCGGTGAACACCATGGCGCTCGACGAATATCGCACGGCCCTCGTCACCGGCGCCTCGAGGGGCATGGGCGCGGTCACCGTCAGGGCGCTGACCGAGCGCGGCTTCAGTGTTCACGCCGTGGCGCGGCGCCACTATCGAACTGCTGCCGACCGAGCAGGCCCCGGGGGCGAAAATAACGTTCCGGTCTCGAGCCGGTGAGCCCGGCATTCAGCCGTCCGGCGGGCCCTTCAGCTCGATGGTATTGCCTTCCGGGTCACGGATGTACATGGAGGGGCCGTCGCCCTCGGCGCCGTAGCGGGTGACCACGTCGCCAGGGGTGACGCCGTGCGCCTCGAGGTGGGCGCGCAGCCCCGCCTCGTCGAAGCCCTCGAGGCGGAGCGCCACGTGGTCCATGTTGCGGCCCTCGGAACCCGGCGGCGCCCCTCCCTGGCGGCCGATCGGGCCACCCACGTCGACCAGATCGATCAGCGACCGCCCGGCGCGCAGCTGCACCAGCCCCAGGTCATCGAGGCGCCGCTCCACGGCACAGCCGAGGACGTCGCCATAGAACCGTATCGCGCCGTCGAGGTCGCGGACGCGCAACACCACGTGATCGATGGCTTGGATTCGAATCGGCATGGCCTTCAACTCTCCCGAGCCCGCGCCGACGGCTCGCCATGCCCGCTGCGGAACCGCCATCGACGGCCGGCAAGCGGCCTTGGGGACAGCATCGCCCAGGCGCGGGTAAATTCCCACCGGCGCATTGTGCAACCTCGTGGTTTGATCTACAAATCGCCGGCGTGACACGACCAAGCCCATGGCCGGCGGCCCGGGGCGTTCACCACTCAGTTCAGGCCGTCTCCGGTGGCCCAACAGCCGCCGCCGACATCCCGGTGCAGGGAGGACAGTGACCATCCAATTCGCGACCACGAGCAGGGTTGCCTAGGGACAGCGAAGGCGCGGTGACGACCGCGTACCGGCGGCCGGTGGCGTGACGCGACCGTCCGATCGGTTCCGGTGAACCGTGATCCCAAGAGGGTAATAATTGGGAAAGGAGCCCGAAATATGCCACTCGACTGCAAGACTCCAGAAGATGCTTTGAAGGCGATCAAGGACCACAAGGTGCAGATGATCGACGTCCGCATGACCGACCTGCCCGGCCTGTGGCAACACTTCTCGGTGCCGGTGAGCTCGGTGGACGCCGACACCTTCGCCGACGGAATCGGCTTCGACGGGTCGTCGATCCGTGGTTTCCAGGAGATTCATGAAAGCGACATGCTGGTCATTCCCGATCCGACGACCGCGTTCCTGGACCCGTTCACCGAGGTGCCGACGCTGAACCTGATTTGCAACGTGCGCGATCCGGTGACCGGGCAGGCCTACAGCCGCGACGCCCGCCACATCGCCCAAAAGGCCGAGGCGTACCTGAAAGAGATCGGGGTCGGCGACAGCGCATATTTCGGGCCCGAGGCGGAGTTCTTCGTGTTCAACGACATTCGCTACGGCCAGGCGACCAACTTCGCCTTCCACGAGATTGATGCGGTTGAGGGCAATTGGACATCGGGCGACGAACAGAACCCGAACCTTGGCCACAAGCCGCGGCCCAAGGAGGGCTACTTCCCGGTGCCGCCGTCCGACTCCATGCAGGACGTGCGCACCGAGATGGTGCTGATCCTGGAGGAGATCGGCATCCAGGTCGAGGTCCACCACCACGAGGTGGCGACCGCTGGCCAGGCTGAGATCGACATGCGATTTGCGCCCCTCACCCGCATGGCCGACAACCTGATGATCTACAAGTACGTCGTGAAGAACGTCGCCAAGCGGCGCGCTATGACGGCCACTTTCATGCCGAAGCCGCTGTTCGACGACAATGGCTCGGGCATGCACGTCCACCAAAGCGTCTGGCAGGGGGACACGCCGCTGTTCTACGGCGAGGAGGATTACGCCGGCTTGAGTCAGCTCGGCCACTACTACATCGGAGGCCTGTTGAAGCACACCGCCGCCCTGTGCGCGATCGTGGCGCCCACCACCAACTCCTACCACCGCCTGGTGCCGGGCTTCGAGGCGCCGATTAACCTAGTCTATTCGCAGCGCAACCGGTCGGCGTGCTGCCGCATCCCGGTGTACTCGCCCGACCCGAAGACGAAACGGGTGGAGTTCCGCCCGCCGGACGGGGCGGCCAACGGATACCTCGCCTTCGCCGCCATGCTGATGGCCGGTCTGGACGGCATCGAGAACCGGATCGACCCGGGCGAGCCCATCGACAAGAACCTGTACGACCTGCCGCCGGAGGAAGCGGCGAAGGTGACCTCGACCCCGGCCTCGCTCGAGCAGGCGCTGGACGCGCTAGAGGCGGACCACGACTTCCTGCTCAAGGGCGACGTGTTCACCCCGGATGTGATCGAGACCTACCTCAGCTACAAGCGCAACGAGGTCGACCAGTTGCGCCTGCGCCCGCATCCTTACGAGTTCTACCTGTACTACGACACCTGATCGGCGCGGCGCCTCATCGGCGTTGGGCTTGAGGCACTGCATTGACTTGCCGGCCGCGGCTGCCACCAGAGCACAATAGCAGTCTGGAACAGCCGCGACCTTACAGCCGCCGCCGACCATCCCTGACCCGGTGCAGCTGCACGAGCAACCGGACGAATCGGAACCGGGTTCGCGAACAAGTCATCCTTGCACCTGGTCGCCTTCGCCCAACGCGACTCACTAGTTCATGTGTCGTCCCAACGAACGGTTATACGTCCCTGTTTTCCTGGACACTCGACACCTTGCGACCGGTCACCAGGTAGCAGTGACAAGCTGAACTTGCAACTGAACAGATTATTCGGTTGCCTGGGTCAGATATAGGCCTATCGCGTTGATACTAAATCTCTAACGCCGCCAACTTGTCCAATTAATCCACCGGACAACTCATCTCACAAAAGGCTATAGAAAGTTTAGGTAAGTTTCACTAATGGCGTAGAAAATCATGTGAGATGTTGAAAGATCTGCAGATTTTATTGGTAAAATCGTTGGCAGTCGAAGGGTTTCAAATGACAGGTATGGTTGTTAGGAGGCCGCATGAGGATAACTTGCGCGCACCGGCCGTCATTTCGGTCGGCCGAAATCTCAATTGTGTGCTTGAAAACAGTTACTTCCACCCTGGTCATTGCACCGCGCGGCAACTGCACAAGCCGCAAGGCCGACGTCGGCACCGACAATACAGGCAAGGACCTGCGAATCGAGCTCACTGGCTGCTGTCGTCGGTTCGCGCGAGTTCCCCGCGGCCAAGAGAGGGTCTCATAGCGCTGGCTTAGCGACCCTGTGGGCGTTGTCTCTTTTAACGTCCGCGTACGATCCGCGATGGGGTTGCGCCTCGCGAGGCCGAAGCGGGAGGCGCGGGGTGGCGGATGGGGTGGGATTCGAACCCACGAGGGGGCTCACCCCCTGCCGGTTTTCAAGACCGGTGCCTTCAACCGCTCGGCCACCCATCCGTTGCTTGCATGTCAACCACTTGCGACGCGGACCGCCCAAGCCGCGCCGGCGACCGGCGTCATCGCCGCGTCTTCTAGCGCGACCGGCGGGGCGGCGTCCACAGGGTCTGTCCCATTCCCTGCCTTCACGCGATCAAAGGCGAGCGATCGCGCGGCGTCTGCGCAACCGCTGTGCCTCACTCCCTCATCGGTTCTTTTCAGGACCAATGATCAGTCCCCGTTTCGCGAGATCCGCCACGATGGTGCCGACGTCGTGTTCTATCTGTGCTTCAGGAACCGTGGGGAATGCCTTTTGCAGCACGTCCATGGCGTCTTGCAACCGAATCGGTTGGTCGAGCAACCGCCACAGCGCCGCGCCAACAAAATTGAGATGATAGATCGCCTCGCCGGCAGAACTGACCAGGAACAGCTCGTCACCCACCCGACGCTCGTGGATGCCCGAGGCGCGCCGGAGATCACCCGTCACCGCGCCGTCCGGCGACTTCCCACTGACGGATGCGCGTGCGGAACGCTCCGGTACGCAGGATCGGCGGCGCGCGGGCCAGCCCTTGAACCTTTGCCTGAGCAACTCTGCGGCTTCGTCGGCGGCGCCGTAGCGCAGCCTGAAACATTGTGCGGCTTCAACCAAGTTGTGAAGACGCTCGAGAATATCGGTGGCCGGAACCTTGCCGGCGAAGTTCTGCAAAATCACTCGCTTCAGCATCTCGCTCCTATTGACCGGCGTCAACTCCGGCCGGCCGCCCGGTTCGCGACGTAGAAGGACGAACGCGCCGATCGGGGCTTCCTTGCCCTTGACCGCCAGGTTCGCAGCGTCAACCTCCAGGTAAATGAAGCGTTGGTTGCGTAGCCCCGAGTGGCGGCGCACGTAATTCCGGAACTCGGCCGCGACGCCGTCCGGTAGTGGGCGCCGCAGTCGCGGCAGGACGCCGGGAGCCACGGCCGTGTTGGCGCGGCTTTTGATCGGCAGGACGTCATCGGCGTAAACCCGCATGCCGGCCGCTGCCAGGTGACCGGAAAGCAGGCTTTTTCCCGCCTCGTAGCGGCTCGGAAAGACGACAAGCCGGCCAGCGAACTCGGCCGCGGCGGCGTGCAGGTGGCACAACAGCGACGGATCGGCCGCCACCGACGACTTGATCAAATCGACGATGAAGCTGCAGACCGCATCGACCTCATTGCGGTACACGACCATTGACGACCGCCAATACGACTCCAGGCCGTACCCCTTGGAGGTCTTGCGGATGGTTATGATTGGCGGCGTTTCAGGTGCAGCCGAGACGTCGCGACACCGCCAGCCGCGGAGTACCGCGGCGATGGGTGCCGCCAAAATATCGCAGCCAATCAGGGCGACCGGTCGGGTCAGCGGTTCGAAAAGCAGCAGCATCGCAGACATCGTATCGGACAGGCCCGGCGCAGTCACGCCGCTGGGGCCGCCAACGTCAAGGATCGCTGGCGGCCTCGAACGAGATGATAGTAGCGTAGGCGCCGAGCAGACCGGCACCGCCGCGTCAACAATGTCCGTGGCCCCGCCCGAGCCGCCCGAGCCGCCGCGGCGACGGTCCGGTCAGTCCACAACGGTGTTGTACAAGGCGGCCTCCTGGACCCAGACCAGACCGGGCGTGTCATCGACCTTGTTGCGCAGACTCTTGACGAGGCCGTCGACGCCGCCGTATCGCAGTTTCCTTTCGAACAGATTCTGGAAGTGGATGCGAAGCGAGTAGCCGTCCACCTCGATATCGACGATCTTGAGGACACCATCTCGGTCGGCGATGCGCCAACCCAACTTCATCGGCTCCTTTTCGCCAATCTCGATCTCGGCCTTCACCAGGACATCCTGGTTCGGCAGCGCCCGCGCCTTGCCGACCGTAATCCCGGTGACCGCGAGCTCCCTCAGCCTCTCGGCCGCGTTGTTGACCACGAGCGCCGCCAAAAGATCGGCGACCTCCTGCAGCTGGGCGCCCTTGATACGT
>JBHICX010000002.1:0-34155 GCA_046759805.1 Kiloniellales bacterium
CTGTTCGGCGCTCGGCGCCGTCGGCTACGCTGACGGTCCGGGGCATGTGGAGGTGATGTTCGATGAAGCGGCGGGACCGGGCCTCATCGAAGCGGCGGGCCGCGGCGCCGGGTTCATGGTGTTCGACGGCCTGGTGCCGGCCACCAGCGGCTACGACATCGCCACCCAGACGGCGCTCCAGGCGGTGGGCGTCGAGCCGTCGCCGGTGCCCGAAGGGCGGCGGCCAGTGGTGCTCCGCTTCTTTCCCAACCAAGCGGGCCTGGTGCGCAGCTTCGACGGCTTCGACGTGGCCAACCGGATCGACGGGGTCGAGGCCGCATCCTTCGTCGAGATCGGCGAGCGCGTCGGCGTGGCGCAAACCGACGGCGACCGCCTAGGCTACGTGCTGACCAGCGCCGCCACGGTGGCCAAGAGCCAACGCCTAGCCGACGAAGCCGAGACCCTGATCCGCTTCCACATAGAGCCGCCGAGCTGACGCCCGAGCGGCCGCTCGGCCCAAGCGGGTAGCGCGATGGACCTCCGTCACGAGATCATAAGTCTCATACGCCACAACCGCATCTCGACGACGGAGGTGGCGGACGCGTTGGGGAAGGCCGGCGTGCTGCCCGGCGTACACGCGATCACGCCCAACCAGCATCGGGTGGGAACGGTGCGCCCGGTGTTCACGGCCCACGACAGCAACTACGCGGTCCATGAACAGGTGCGCGCGGTCGAGGAAGGCGACGTGGTGGTGGTGTTTAGCCACGGGTGCGAGGGCCGCGCCATACTCGGTGATCTGATCAGCAAGTACATTCTGCTTTACCGCGGTGCTGAGGCGCTGGTCGTTGACGGCCTGGTCCGCGACGCCGCCCGGCTTACCCGCGAGGGCTATCCGATCTGGGCCGCCGGTGTGAGCCCACTGGGATGCTTCAACCGACCGGCCGATCCGTTCCCGCCCGAGCGTGAGCAAGAGCTGCGGCGGCGGCATGAGGGCGGCGTCGCGGTCTGCGATGGCGGCGGCGTGGTCATCATCCCGCCCGACCGGGTCGGCGCGGACATGCTGGAGCGGCTCGAGCGCATCGAGTTGCAGGAAGACGTCTGGTACTACTGCCTGGACACGCTCAAATGGGACACCAAGAGAATCGTCTGCGACAAGGCCTATTTGAGCGAACCCAACATCCTGCCGGAGGCGTTCGCCGAGCGGGTGGGCGAGCTCGCCAAGCCGTTCGACAAGAAACCGGACGATGACTGATCCGGCGGCCCGGCAACCCGCTGCTCGCCTCGGCGAAGCCTCCGGCGAAGCCAGGGCCGGCGATACGCTGCTTGTGGCGCTCACTTTCGACCTCGACCCGGACTCGTTCGACAGCAGCATCGACACCCACCGCACGACCCACATGACTTGGCGCGGAATCGAGGAAGGCGTGCCGGCGATTCTCGACATCCTGGAGCGGGCCGGCGCCGAAGCCGGCCGGCGAGCGAAGGCCACCTGGTTCGTACGGGCCGACGACCATATCGCCGCGGTCTACGGCGACGGCGGCGCCCTGCTCGACAGGCACGAAAGCCTGCTTGGCAAGCTTTCGGCCGCCGGCGACGAGATCGGTTGGCACCCCAACCTGTACCGCCGTATCGGCGAGCGCTGGGAGCGCGAGACCGACGACGACGCGCTGGCCGCACAGATGCGCCGCGGTGCCAAAGCCATGCGGGCGCGCGGATGGCGGCCGCAATGTTCGCGCATCGGCGAGAACATGGGATCGAACCGGATCATGCAGACGCTGGAGGACCTCGGGTTCCGGTACGACTCGACGGCGATGCCCGGGCGCAGCCGTGACGACGGCGAACGCCGGTTCGATTGGCGTGACACGCCCGAGACACCCTATCGGCCGGGCCGCGCCGATTACCGTCGGCCTGGTGAGCCGGCGCTCAACCTCACCGAGGTTCCGATGACCATGGTCCCGGTGATCGCCGATTACGACGTCGCGCCGATCAGTCGCTACGTCGATCTGGCGTTCCATCCCCGGGCGCTGCGGGCGGGCCTTGGGGCGTGCCTCGACCAGGCCCGGCTGTTGATTACGGTGAGCCATCCGAGCTGCGTGCTGCCCGGCATATCGAACCGGCCTCACGGCCTTCTATCGTTCGATATCAATGCGTTTTATGAGAATCTTCAACTGATAATAGAGGAATGTGACCGCTTGGCGCGACCCCTACGCTTCGTCACCCTGTCGGAAGGTGCGGCCCTCTTCGCCGCCATGGGATGACCCGGGTGAGCCCCACCGTCCGAGCACTCGCGCAGCGCATCGCCGAGCTTCATGGCCGGCGCCATTGCATCCTTACCGGCCGCGCCACCAGCGCGCTCACCCTCGCCTTCCGCGCCCTTTCGGCGGAGGGTGGGAGGATCGTGTTTCCGGCGATCCTCTGCCCGCAGCCGGCGAACGCCGCCCTCTACGCCGGTTTCGAGCCTTTGTTCTGCGACGTCTCGGCCGCGGACGCCAACCTCGATCCGGGGGCACTGCGCCGCTTGCTGTCAGAGGAGAACGACGTCGTCGCCGTCGTCTTCGCGCATCTCTATGGCGAGGCAGCGGACATGAAGCACCTCGCCGAAGTGTGTCAGGACTTTGGAGTGGTCCCGATCGAGGACGCGGCGCAAGCCATGGGGGCTTCGCTCGACGGCAGGCCGCTTGGCTCCTTCGGCGAGATGTCGGTGCTCTCTTTCGGCCGCACCAAGGTGCTGGACGTGGGTGACGGCGGCGCGGTGATGACCGAGGACGACCGGCTTGCCGAGAAGCTTGCCGACGCGGCGGCGAAGCTGCCGCCGCGCCCAGCGGGCATGGCCGGGCTCCAGGCGGAGTACCGCGCCCTCTACTACCGGCTCAAGGCGATGGCCGACGAGAACCCTCGGCTTAATCGACTCTTCCTCCCCCTGCCGGAGATGTACCGCAACCTCTATCTCTACCAGTTCGATCCCGCCCGGGCCGACGCGTTGTCGCGAGGGCTCGACCGGCTCGACGAGGAGGTCGCGCTGCGCCGCCGCAAGGCGGCGATCTATGCCGAACGGCTCGACCAATCGAACGTACGGCTGCTGAAGCGACAACCTGGCGGCGTGCCCTGGCGGTTCAACCTGCTGCTGCCGCCTGAACGCCAGACCGAGATCACGGAGGGCCTGCGACGGGCCGGATTCGACGCCAGCAACTGGTATCCCGCGCTGCCCAAATGGTACGCGACCGGGCGCGAGCAGGATCTCGGCCTGTTCGAGAATGCGCACCAGATCGAACGCGGCGTGCTCAACCTGTGGCTGGACGCCGCGACAGACGAAGTACGCATTCGGGCCTGTTGTGCCGCGCTATGCGAGAGCCTCGAGCGATCGCGGAATAGCGTGAACGGCAAACCAGCGGTTGCTCTCGCAGGCGAGGCCGGCCGATGAAGCGAACCTGCAGGCTCTGCTCCGGTCGGGAATTCACCCGGCTGCTGACCGTTGAGAACGCAAACTTCACCTCCAGGGTTCGGCGGTTCGACATTGTCCGCTGCACCACCTGCGGGCTTGCGATGATGGACCCGTTCCCAACCGCGGCCGATGTCGAGGAGCTCTACCGTCGCGACAACACCTTTTCACAGCCTTACGAAAACCCCTATCGAAGGAACCTCCTGTTTCCGATCCTCGAGCCGATCTACCGCCATTACGGTGACGGCAGGCACTTCATCGTGCGGAACTGCATGCGCCATGCGCCGAGGCACCGGCCGGTCAAGATACTCGATATTGGCTGCAGCACCGGTTCGCTCCTGCAGGGGTTCCGCGACATGGCGAAGCGGGTGGACCCGACCGGGATCGACATCGACCCGATGGCGCGGGCGAATGCGCCGGTGCATCTCAGAGACGCGATCGTCATCGGCGACGTGCTGAGCGAACCGCTGGACGGGCCATATGACGTCATCACCATGGAGATGGTGATCGAACACCTGCTTGACCCGGTGGCCTACATCCGCCGCTGCCATGAGCTGCTGCGCCCCGGCGGCGTGCTGATGCTCTCTACCCCCGATATCGATTCCGTACCGGCGCGTAAGCAGGGGGCGAACTGGTGGCTGGTCAACCGCCCAAGCATGCCCGTCGGGCACGTTGTTTGGTTCAACCGTCGCGCCATGGAGTACACGGCGCGGGCATACGGCTTTCGCGTGGCTCGGATCAAGAATCGTGGGAACCTGGTGCCCTACCTGCCGGACTGGCTGCGCCGGACACTCGAGCGCCTGTTGGGCTTCGATGCGATCAGCGGTCGCTTTATCCGATGGTACCCGGTGCGCATTCTGTGGGCGCTGATAGTGACCGGGTGGCTATCGGGATTCCTCAGCAAGGGCGAGTACGTCTACGCCTTCCTGGTCAAGGAGTCTGACGAACGGCAGGCGCAGGCGGCATGAACCTTGCTGTCATTCCCGCCCGTAGCGGCTCGACCCGGATCAAGGACAAGAACGTCACCGACCTGTGCGGCAAGCCGCTGATCGCCTATCCGCTGCAAGCCGCGCGGGACTCGGGCCTGTTCGATACCATCCACGTTTCCACCGATTCGGACCGCTACGCGGAGATCGTCCGGGGTCTGGGCTTCGAGGTGGAGTTCCTGCGCGACCCGGCGCTCGCCGGAAACCAGGTCGGCATGATCGACGTGCTGCGCTGGGTGGTGGGTGCGTACGCCAAGCGCGGCCGCGGGTTCGACGACGTTTGCATGATCATGGCCACAGCGCCCCTGATCGAGGCCGAAGACCTCAAGCGCGGATACGCGCTGTTCGTCGAGCACGAAAGGCACGTCCCCGTCCTCGCCGTGGCTCCGTTTGCCGCCGCGATCGAACGGGGCTTTCGGATCGGCGAGTCAGGCGTGCTCGATCCGATGTTCCCCGAGAAGCGCGCCCTTCATTCGCAGGACCTTACCCCGGCTTACCACGACGCCGGCGCCTTCTTCTTCATCGACGCCGGGCGGCTGATGGCGGATACGGTCGAGGTCTACAACCAGATGCTGCCGCTCGTCCTGCCGCGCCACAAGGCGGTCGACATCGACGAGCCGGAGGACTTGGAGACGGCGGAGATTCTGTTCCGCGGGCGGGCGGCACTGAGAGAATCGACCGAAGCGGTATGACACCGCCCAAACCCCTCAATGCACTCGTCATCGGCTGCGGCCGAATCGCGGGCAGCGGCGCGCCGACCTCGGCCGATGCCGAGGCGCCCACCCATGCCGATGCCTACGACCGGCACCCATCGTTCCGCATGACCACCTGCATCGAGCCGGACGAGCGGCGCCGGCTTGCCTTCATGCGCCGCTGGCAGGTGCCAGAAGGCTTCGCCGACCTCGACGCCTGCATCGCGGCGCAGGTCCCGTTCGACGTGGCCAGCGTGTGCGCGCCGACGCCGGCGCACGCGGCGATCCTGTGGCGGCTGCTGGAGACCCCGGTGCGCGCCGTGTTGTGCGAGAAGCCATTAACCGACGACGCGGGGGAGTCGGCGCGGCTGGTGGACGCCTACCGCGCCGCCGGGAAGCCGTTGGCGGTCGCCTATCTGCGCCGTTGGAACCCGGCGATGGCGGAGCTCAAGCGCGAACTCGAAAACGGGGACTGGGGGGCCTTGCGGACGGCGACCGGTCTCTACACCAGAGGGCTGCTCGTAAACGGCTCGCACCTTGTCGACCTGATCCGCTACCTGTTCGGCCCTCTCGCCCTCAAGGCGGTGACCGGCAAGCGGATCGACAGCGAGGCGCAGGATCCCACCGTCGATGCGGTGCTGGCCCTCGACGGCGGCGTGCCGGTTCACCTCATCGCCGCCGACTCCCGTGACTATGCCCTGTTCGAGTTGCATTTGATCACCGAGCGGGGTGCTATCGGCATCGAGCGATCCGGCCACGGCGTGCGCCGGCGACGCATCGACGAACCTTTCCATCCCCACCACAAACTCCTCGACCGCGGGGAATGGGAAGAATGCAGCCACGGCGATCCGTACTTCCGCGCTCTCGGCAATCTTCTCCAGGCACTGGAGAACGGCGAGGCGCTGGCAAGCGACGGTGAGAGCGCGCTGGAAGCCCAGCGGCTGTGCGAGGAGATGATCGACAAGGCCAAGGACCTTTAACCGGGGTTTCCATGCCGATGCGTCCCGCACGAGTGAGGAACGAGCTGGCGATACTGGGCGGCGAGCCGGAGATCTCCGAGCCGCTGGCGCCCTTCAACAGGATCGGCGAGGAAGAGCGGGCCGCCGCGGAACGGGTCCTCGAGGGCGGCGTGCTTTCCGGATTCATCGGCGAGCCGGGTGTCGAGTTCGACGGCGGACCGGAGTTGCTGGCCCTGGAGGAAGCCTGGCGCCGGACCTTCGGCGTCCGGCACGCCGTCACCGTCAACTCCGCCACCTCGGGGCTCACCGCGGCCATGGGCGCGGCGCGCGTCGGCCCCGGGGACGAGGTGATCCTGCCCCCCTACACCATGTCGGCCACGGCGATGGCGCCGCTCATCTATGGCGGCATCCCGGTGTTTGCCGACATCGAGCCGGAGACCTTCACCATCGACCCCGAGCGGGTGCGCCAGGCGATCACCGACAAGACCCGCGCCATCCTCGCCGTCAACCTGTTCGGGCATCCCGCACGGCTCGGCGAGCTGCGCGCCATCGCCGACGAGAACGGACTGGTTCTGGTCGAGGACAACGCCCAGGCGCCGCTCGCCACCGAGCACGGGCGCTACGCCGGCACGGTCGGCCATATCGGGGTGTTCAGCCTCAACCGCCACAAGCACATCCAGACCGGCGAAGGCGGCGTCGTGGTCAGCGACGACGACGATCTGGCGCTGCGCCTCAAGCTCATCCGCAACCACGGCGAGAACCTGATCGAGGCGTTCGGGGTCGCAGACCTCACCAACCTCGTCGGCTTCAACTACCGCCTGACCGAAGTTGCCGCGGCGATCGGCCGCGCCCAGCTCAATAAGGCGGAGGAAATCATCGGCGAGCGAATCGGCTATGCGACGCGGCTCAGCGAGGGGCTTTGCGACCTTCCCGGCCTCACCCCGCCGGTGGTGCGTGAGCGCTGCCGTCACGTCTACTACGTGTGGCCGGCGCGTTACGATGCCCAGGTCGTCGGCGCCTCGCGCGATGCGTTTGCCCGCGCGCTTGCCGCCGAGGGGGTTCCGATCAATCAGGGCTACGTGAAGCCGCTGCACCTGCTACCCGTGTTCCAGCGGCGCATCGCCATCGGCCGCCAGGGGTTTCCCTTGAGCCTCACCAACCGGACCTACGCGCAAGGCCTGTGCCCGATCGCCGAACGCATGCACGAGAAGGAGGAGCTCGGCTTCGGCATCTGCGTGTTCGAGCTGTCGGAGGCGATCGTCGAGAAGCTGATCTCCGCCTTCCGCAAGGTCTATGACAACCGCGACCGGCTCGCCGGCCTCGACGACGCGGCCTAGGCGATGGCGCGGATCCTGTTCGCGGCACATGATTCCGGCGGCGCCAACCTGTTGCAGCCAGTGGCGGAAGCCTGCGAGGCCGCGGGGCATGAGGTCCGCCGCATCGCCCACGGACCGGCGCGCGCGCTGTGGGGCGGCAGGTCGCGCACCGTCCGTGCCGAGATGCGCGCCTTTGGGCCCGATTTGGCGGTGACCGGCACCAGCAAGGAAGCGGGCTTCGAGCAAAGGCTTTGGCGCGTCGCACGGAATCACGGTGTCGGCACGATCGCCGCCATCGACGCTTGGATGAACCTGCGCGACCGGTTCGTCCGATCGCAAGACGGGATCCAACCGGATGCGCTGCTGGTCATCGACCAGGGGATGAAGCAGGAGATCGCGGGCGCCGGCTGGTGCCGCGCCAGGCTCTATGTCGGCGGCCAGCCCTATCTGGAGCGCCAGGCAATCCGCCTCCGCCGGCGCCGGGCCGCCCTGCGGCCCAAAGCCTTCGGGCGACGGGCCGATCGCAGGCTGAATTCGCCGCGCGTCGTGGTCTTCTTCTCCGAGCCGCTCGCCGGAACCGCCGCCGCCGGGCGCGTCGGCTACGACCAGTTTCTGGTCGCTGGCCTGATCGCCGACCGACTGCCCTTACTTGCTTCCGCATGCTTCATTATCCAGCCGCATCCAAAGGAAAAGGCGGGTCCTTGGCACGACTGGCTGGTCGATCATTCGGTCCCGCCGAGCCTCGAGGCGCGGGTGAGTGACCGCACAACGGAAGATCTGCTCGTCGCCGCCGACGCGGTCACCAGCATGGCCTCGATGGTGGTCATCGAGGCGGCGGTCGCCGGCATCCCAGCGCTCGCCGTGCAGCCGCGGCGCAACTACTGCCCCAACCCGGCCATCGATTCCATGCCGGAGATCCGGCTGGTGACCGATCCGGTCGAGCTCGTGGACGCCCTCGCTGAGGCCTTGGCGACGGACCCCCCCATGGGCGCGACGGAACGCTTCGCCGGCTCCACCGAAGCCTGCCTCCGCGCCATCGAGACCGAACTCAGGACCAGCGTGTGATGGCCCGCACTCGGGCCTTCGCCGCGCCGAAGCGGCTCCGGCCGCGCAGGCGGGTGGTTATCCGCGCCTTCACGCTACGCCGCGACGCCGCCTCGGCGCTGTTGCTTGCTCGATTTCTCAAGGCGCATGGTTGCCGCGTGATCGTCGCCTCGGGCCGCGACTTCCTGCGCACGATCCGGCACTGGAGACCGGACGCCGTAGTGGTCAACACGGTGGGCCAGATCGACCGGGTGGCAAAGGAGGCGCCTTACGCCGCCATCGTCCTGTGGTCGGGCGAGGGCGCGCAGGCCATCGAGAGCAGCGATCCGACGGTGCTCACCTCGATGCCTGGCGCCTACGATCGTCTGGACCTGGTGCTGTTGTGGGGTCGGGCGACGGGGGCGTTCTACCGCCAGCTGTTTCCCCATTCGAACCACGACAAGCTGGATCTGTGCGGCAACCCCAGGCTGGACCTGGCGAAGTTCAACCCGGAACTGATGGACGTGCCGCCCGAGCGTAAGACCGTCGGCTTCATCGGCCGTTACCACACCATCAACCGCTACAACCGGATTCCGACGATCTTCTCGATGCAGCGGCCGGAAAAGCGCGACGGTGTGATCTGGCAGGTCGAGACCTTCATCTGCATGATCCGGCTGATCCACCGCATCCTGGAGGAGACCGATCTCCGCATCTCCATCCGGCCGCACCCGCTGGAGGCGCCGGAAGGCTATGACTTCATGGAAGAAGGTGCGTTCGCGGGGCGGGTCGAGATCGACGACTCACTCGACCTCGCCCAGTGGACGGCGCGCCAACGGGTGATCGTGGCACCGTCGTCGCAGAGCTTCTACGAGTCCTACGTGCTCGGCGTTCCGGTCATCAACACCGACGGGCTGACCGGCGATACGGAGTGGATTCGCAAGGTCACGCCCCATTCCTCGCTCTCCCAGCTGGTGAGCCACAACCCGGCAACCGACGACGAAGCGATCGAGCTCATCAAAGACGCCCCGAAGGCGCCGCGCGGCAACCCGACGGTCGATCGGCATCTGGATGAGTTCCACGATTGGTTCTCGCCGCACTCGGCGGCGAAGCGCGGCGCCGATGCGATCATCGCCCTGCTTGGGGGACGCGAACGGGTGAACGGCGTTCGGCTGCCCGCCGGCGTTCTCGACCTGTGGGATCGCGCGTCCTTCGCGCGGGCGCGGCTCTACGAGCCCCTGCATCCAAACTTCAACTATCACAAGCACTTCCACCCAACGCCCGCCTATTTCGACCGGATCGTCGACAACATCCTCGCCGGCCGGTCGATTCTGCCGCGGCCGAGGCTTGCGGCCCAATGACCACGCTCAGCGCGGAGGCTCTCGACGCCATCGTTTTCGACTTCGACGGGGTGCTCACCGACAACCGTGTGGTGGTGTTCCAGGACGGCCGCGAAGCGGTCTTCTGCAACCGGGGCGACGGGCTCGCCTTCGATTATCTGCGCCGGGTGGAGATGCCGGCTTACATCCTGTCGCGGGAAACCAACCCGGTGGTCGCCGCACGGGCGGAGAAGCTCGGGGTGCCGGTCTATGCCGGGGTGAAGGACAAGGCCGAGGGGCTCGAGCGGCTGTGCGCCGAGCGCGGTCACGCCCCGGCGCGCATCCTCTACGTCGCCAACGACGTCATCGACCTGCCGGTGATGCGGCGGGTGGGCTTCGCGGCCGCCGTCGCCGACGCCCATCCGGCGGTGCGCGAGGCCGCTTCGATGGTGCTGGAAACCCGCGGCGGCGCCGGCGTGGCCCGCGAGATCGTCGAGTCGGTGGTCGCCTTCGCAGCGCCGTTCGACGCGGAGGTACTGCGCCGCTGATGCCAATCGATTCGTCGACATCCCAAGTGGTGGTCTATCTCGGCTATCACAAGACCGCCAGCAAATGGGTGTGGAACAATTTCTTCAAGCGCCATTACCCGTGCCGCCAGGTGAACCTGTTCGAGCGGCCGGCGGCCGAGTTGAGAAAGACCATAGGCGGCACCGGCTCCCCCTTCATCCTGCGCCAGCGCATCGAAGGCGGCCTCATGGGCGGGGAGTTGCCGGCCCTGGTGGAGACCATTGCCGAGGCGTTCCCCGATGCCCGGGTGGTCGCCGGAATCCGCTCCCAGCGCTCGATGCTGCCGTCCCACTACGGCCAGTACGTCACCAACGGCGGGCGGCTGGGGTTCGCCGCCTATCTCGACCAGGTGGTGAAGACCAAGTGGCATTACACGCCCGTCCTCAAGGCCTTCCTCGAGCGGTTCGGCGACAACATGTTCGTGTATCTGTTCGAGGAGTTGCGGGAGGACCCGTTCGCGCTCCTGTGCCGGCTGCGTGACTTCGTAGGCGCGCCGGAGGGCGGGCTCGACGACCAGGCGCTGCGGCGCGTCGCCGCCGTGCCGCCGATGAACCCGCAGCGCAACGACCTGGTCGTCGACACCATGCTGCTGTTGAACCGCCTGCGCATGCGTCACCCGAAGAACGCCATCTTCCCGGAGCTCCGCCGGCCGGGGCACGACCACATCCTGGTCGAGGTGGCCGAGGTTATCGCCAGGTCCTACGCGGCACGCTACGGCCGGCCGCTGCGCTACCGCAGGTTCGACGACCGTGGCGCCCTCGGCCCGGCCTATGGGGCGGAGAACCAGGAGTTGTCGGCGCTGCTGGATCGGCCGTTGCGGGACTATGGCTATCCGAGCTAAGGCGACCGCGGCGCCCATGCGCGTCCTGCGCGATCTGGTGCCCCTGCTGCTGCTGGCGAGTTGGCCGTTCGTGGCGTTCCTCGCCGCGAACAAGGCGCAGATCTTTCGCCTCGAAGATGTCCTGGTTCCCTGGGGTGCCTACGTTGTTGCCCTGACCGCCGGGGCGTTGCTCGCCGCGCGTTGGATCAGGGGCCTCTCGCTTGTGCGCGTCGCCATCGTCGTAGGCGCGCTGAGCGCCACCTTCTTCGGCTTCGGCAGCCTCGGCCACCTGCTCGGCCTCGCCGGCATCGAGCTCGGCACCGTTTGGCTGCTGGTCTGGCTGGTCGCCTTTGCCGCCGTCGGCGGCTTGTGCTGGGTGTTCTCGCGGCGGCCCGCCGCCTGGCTCGTTACCACGGTTGTGGCCGCGGCATTCCTCGTCTGGCCCAGCCTCGATCTGGCCTCAGCCTGGTTCACCGGCGGCAGCCGGCAGGCGGGCGAGGACAAAGTGGCGACGACGCAACCGGGCACCGGCAAGATGCCCAACGTCTACTGGTTCCTGCTCGACGGCTATGTGCGCGATGACAGCCTCAGGCGCTACTTCGCCCACGACAACGGGCCGTTCGTGCAATTCCTGAGCGAGCGCGGCTTCCAGATCGGCTGGGCCAGCCATTCCAACTACGACAACACCACCTTCTCGCTCGCCTCGACCATGGGCATGGATTACGTGTACCTGCCGGGTGAGCCACGCCCTCCATCGCGCGCTTACACGCGCACGCTCGCCGGCTTCAATCCGGTGGTGCGCAAGTTCCTGGCCACGGGCTACCGCTACATCCACGCGCCTTACGCCGGTTCAGCGAAGACCCAGTGCGGCGGCCTGGAGCACCGCTGCATCCGCGCCCGGCCGAGCGGGCGCATCCCCCTGAACGAGGTACAGGTGAACCTGTTGCGCTTGACGCCGCTGTTCCGGGTCATCCGCCGGCTGATGCCGGGGGCGTTCCGCTACGACCACATCTTCATCGCCGACGTGATGGCCGCCATGCGCGACGGGGAGGCGGCGCCGTTCTTCCTGTTCGCCCACATCCTGTCGCCGCACGCGCCGCCGCGCTTCACTCCGGAATGCCGGCGCCTGGACGATGTGGCCGCCAGCCTCGACGTCGGCGAGGGGTTCTACGATCCGGTCCAGTTCCGCACCGACGTTAGATGCACCAACCGGTCGCTGGAGCGGGCAGTCCGGGAGATCGTCGAACGGGACTCGAGCGACCCGATAATCATCCTGCAAGGCGACCATGGCTTCAAATTCCGCCTGCCCGGGGAGTCGGAGGGCGCACTCGAGGCCGCCGCCGACGGCGTCCTAGCGGCTCGCCGTCTGGCCATCCTGAACGCGATCCGCTTGCCTACGGCCTGCCGGGACCGGTTTTACGAGACCATCTCGCCGGTCAACACCTTCCGGCTCGTGTTCGCATGCATCGAGGGCCGCCAGCCCGAATTCGTCGCCGACCGGCACTTCCTTCGCCCTCGGGGATCGGAGGGGGGCCTCAAGGAAGTGCATCCGTGAACCGGTCATTGATCGCAACGGATCGGGCCTTTAAGAGTTGACGGCGGTGGGTGATTCCGGGAGCGGCGTCCGGCATGCGACTTAAGGAGTTCGTCCCCCGCCCGCTGCGGCCGGCCGCCAAACGCGCCTACGACAGCTTACGGGTACAATACGACCGGCACGTGCACGAGCGCCCGAGTGCCTCTTATCGCCGTAGGGTCTCTAAGCGGGCCACGCTGCCCGGCTTCCTGGAGTACGCGGAAAAACTGTGCGCCGACGGGGGTGTGGTGATCCCGGGTTTCTTCGGCGAGGATCGCCTGACCGAAATGCGCGAGGAGTTCGAGCGGCTGGTGGCAACCAACCCGCCCAATCCGGACTCGGCGAAGGACCACTCGGTGCACATCGCCACCGCGCGTTTCCGCGAAACGGCCCTGTTCAGCGAACTCACGTTCGAGCCCAACATGCTGGCGCTGGTCCAGTACTACTGGGGCAAGCCGGTGGTCCTACACGGCACCGGGGGAACGCGTTACGAGCCCGCCCGCCTGGACGACCGCGGCTCCAACCAGTGGCACCACGACGGCAAGCGCAAGCAGGTCCGCGCCTTCATTTTCCTCACCGACGTGCCGGCGGACGGACAGGGCACCCAGTTCGTGCCCGGCAGCCACCGCATCTTCCACCACGACATCACCCGATCCCGGGCGAGTGAGGCGGAGGTATTGGCTTACGGGACCCCGGTTAGCTGCGCCGGTCCCGCCGGATCGATCGCCATGATCGACACCAACGCCTTCCACCGCGCCACGCGCAACCTGGGGCCCCGGCGCGATACCTGGGCCTATTCGTATCGGGCGCCCAACCCGATGTCGACGCAACTCAATCCGGTCCCCGTGCTGCATCCCGACGTCGTGGAAAGGCTGACCGAGGAGCAGCGTTGGATCGCCCGGATCGCCTGACATTCGCGCGAACGAGTCCGACATTGCCGAGACCCAAGACGACGGCGCGGTTGGCCGGCACCGAGCGGGCGGTGATGAGCCGAAACCAGATCGCGGCCCTGTTCCTCGCCGCCGTCCTGATCCGGCTCGCCTATGTCGGGGTGGTGGTGCTGTTGGACGGCAGCTTCGACAACGGCAGCGACTCGGGCAAGTACCTGATACGGGCCTCGAACCTCCTGCAATACGGCGCCATCGTCTATTGGGACCACGGGGTGCTCATTCCCGACACCGCGCGCATGCCGCTCTATCCCTACTTCCTGGCCGGCGTTCTGGGCGCAATTGGCGAGGATGCGCTGTGGGCGGTGGCGGTCCTCCAGGCGTTCATCGACGCCGCCACGGTCATCGCCGTCGGCCTGATTGCCGGCTTGATCGACCGCCGATGGGCGGTGCCAGCGGCGGCGCTCGCCTGCGTATGGACGACGATGGTTGTCTATTCGTCCTTCGTGTTGACCGACACCCTGTTCCTGGCCTTTTTCGCCTGGGGGCTGTGCGCCTGCCTGTGGGCGGTGCGAAGCCAACGCAAGGTAGTGTTGCTTATTGCTGCCGGCGCTTGTTTCGGGCTCGCCGTGCTCACCCGCCCGATCTTGATTTTCTTTCCCTATCTGCTCATGCCGGCGCTTGCTTGCATGTTGTGGGCCGCGGCCGGGCTCGGATGGCGACGCGCCATCGGACTGGCGGCGATTCCCGCCCTCCTGCTGGCCGCGGCGCTCATGCCGCGCCTGGGCATGACCTACGCCCACTACGGCGCGCCGGTGGTCACCACCCAGACTGGGAACCAGGCCCTCGACGTGGTCGACCAGTTCCTGCGCCTGTGCCCGCAATGTGTGGCCGAGCGGAGGGAGCAAGGCATGCACGCGAAGGTTGCGGCACTGTTGGACCAGGAGGATGCGGCGGATCGAAGGAATCCGCTAGTCCTCGACCGCATTCGCCGCGAGGTGGCATTCGAATACTTGAAGGAGTTGCCGCCCCTCGTGGTGCTTCGGGGCGTGCTCACCGCGGTCCTGCGCTCGACGCTGCAGACCGGGCTCTACGAGGCCGGATACCAGCTCAACCGCAACCCGATGTTCTTCTCCGCCGCCCCCGGGGCGTCCTTGGCGGCCCGAATCTGGAACTTCGCCAAGGCCGTCCTCGGCGACGGCTACCTGTTCGCCTGGGCGCTGGCCCAGGCCGCCGTGCTCATTGGCTTCGCGCTTCAGCTGGGGGGTGTCGTGGCCGGCGTCCGGGACCCGGGTGCCCGGCCTTTCGTCATGTTCCTGATGGCGGTCGCCGCCTACTTCCTGGCGCTCAACGGCCCGTTCGGCAATCCGCGCTACGGCATGCCGCTGGCGCCCACGTTGGTCGTGCTCACCGTCGCCGGGGGCTTCCTGGTATGGCGGCGGCTTGCTAACCGGCGAATTTGACATGACCCGCGACGACGTGCGGCTCACGCCGCAGGACAAGCGCCGGTTCGAGACGGACGGCTACTACCTGCTCAAGGGCCTCCTCGGCCCCGAGGAGGCGCGCGCATACCGGCACCTGATCAATCGAGCCCTCGATCTGCCGGAGACTGACTTGGAGTCCGACCAGATCGGTCAACGCACCTACTCGCTGGCCGACGGCGTGACCAAGAGCCCCGACTTCTGGCCGCTGATCTTCAACCGGCGGCTGGTGGCGACGGTGCGGGAGCTGTTGGGAGGCGACATCCGCTACACCCAGCATTCAGACCTGCACATCAATCTGAGGGGTGGCCGCTACCACCGGGATAGCGCCTGCAGGGAATTTGGCCAGGGCCCCGACTGGGACGAGACCGAGGCGCCCTACAAGGTGGTGCGGGTCGCGATCTATCTGTCGGATTTCCGCGACAGCGGGTCTTCGATCATCATCCTGCCGGGCAGCCACCGCAGGGAATCGTCGCTCAACCGGCTGGAGTACGTCGCCTGGAACAAGCTGCGGGCGTTGGCACGCCGGCACGGCCGCAACGACATGCTGCCGCACGTCTTCCTCACGCGACCGCAGCTAACCATCAGGACCGAACCGGGCGATTGCGTCGTCTTCGACCAACGGTTGATGCACGCGGGCGGTGTTCTTCGCGGCGCCAATCCGAAATACTCGGTGTTCCTGGCCTATGGCTTGGACAACCATCATTCGCGGAACCACCGCGCGTTCTTCCTGAAACGACCGACCTACAGCCCGGACATCCCGGCGGAGCTGCGCGACAGGCTCAAGGCGGAAAACCTGCTGCTCGCCTGATCCGCCGGCCCGCCATCCTCCCCTGTCCATCGAAGGAGGTGCCCGAGATGACAACTAGGCGACCCTTCCTGATCGCCGAGATCGGCATCAACCACAACGGCGACGTCGAGCTTGCCAAGCGGATGATAGACGCCGCCAAGGACGCGGCGTTTGACGCCGTCAAGTTCCAGAAGCGCACCATCGACCTGGTCTATTCGAAGGAGTTCCTCGACGGCTTCCGGGACAGCCCCTGGGGAACCACCCAGCGCGCCCAGAAGGAGGGCCTGGAGCTCTCGGAAGCCGACTACGTGGAGATCGACCGCACCTGCAAGGATTTGGACATCCAGTGGACGGCGTCCGCATGGGACCTGGAGAGCCTCAAATTCCTGGGCCGGTTCGACGTGCCGTTCCACAAGGTGGCCTCGCCGATGCTCGGCCACACCCCGCTGTTGCAGGAGATCGCCGCCGAGGGCAAGAAGACCTTCATCTCCACCGGCATGTCCACGCTCGACGAGATCGACCAGGTGGTCGATCTGTTCCGCAAGGCGAACTGCCCGTTCGAGCTGATGCATTGCAACAGCACCTATCCGATGCGCATGGAGGACGCCAATCTGGCGTGCATTCCCATGCTGCGGGAGCGCTACGGCGCCGACGTCGGCTATTCCGGCCACGAGACCTGTCTGGTCACCGTCTGCGTCGCCGCGGTGGCGCTGGGCGCCACCTCGCTCGAGCGCCACGTGACCCTGGACCGCAGCATGTACGGCTCCGACCAGGCCGCCTCCATCGAATGCAAGTCATTGCGTAGCTTCGTGACCGCGGTCCGGGCGGTGCCGGGGATCCTGGGGGATGGGGTGAAGCGGGTGAACGACACCGAGCGGCCGCTCCGCGAGAAGCTCTACGTCAATGTCGCCTGAGGCGATGGCGCATACGGTCTGCGTGGTGTTGGCGCGCGGCGGCTCCAAGGGCATCCCGGCCAAGAACCTGGCCGATTTCTGCAGCAAGCCGCTCTTGGCCTGGACCCTCGAACAGGCCCTGGCGGCGACCCGCATCGACCAGGTTTGGGTGAGCTCCGACAGCGATGCGGTCCTCGACCTCGCCCGGTCGCTCGGCGCCGGGACGATCCGGCGGCCGGCGGCGCTGGCCGGCGACGGGGCGAGCTCGGAGTCCGGCTGGCTGCACGCGCTCGAGGTCCTGGAGGGCGAAGGTACTACCGTCGACCTCATGGTCGGGCCGCAATGCACCTCGCCGGTGCGCCAAGCCGCCGACTTCGACCGGGCGATCGAGCGGTTCCAGGCGGAGGGGTTGGATTCACTGTTTTCGGCGACGCTGTTGCCGCATTTCAACTTCTGGCGCACCGACGCGCGCGGCCGGTTCGCGAGCTTCAACTACGATTACCGGCGGCGCGGATTCCGTCAGGACCAGCCGCCGCAATACCTCGAGAACGGGTCGTTCTACCTGATGAAGCCGGAGATCCTGCGCCGGCACAACAACCGGCTCGGCGGCCGGATCGGCGTCTACTGCATGGACTTCTGGAAAAGCTTCCAGATCGACGAGGCGGAGGACCTGCGCTTCTGCGAGACCTTGATGCGCGCCTATCTACCGAATGACGTCGCGGCGGCGCGAACCGGCCAAGACACGGGATCATGAATACCCCAACGGATGGCGACCAACGTCCTGCTCCCTGGCTGATCGGCGGGCCGGGGCGCAGCGGCAAGACCACGCTCGCGCTGGCGCTGAACAAGGGCGAGGGACCGGTCGCCGGGTTCCCGGTGGAGGGGCTGTTCACCTACTATCTGAAGCGCCGTTTCCTGAACTTCCCGGTGCACCGGCGTCAACTGTTGGCAGAGTACCTGACCCGGCCGCGCTATATGGACAGCGACCGGGACGTGGTGCGACGGCCCATCGAGTTCTTCCACCGGCCGCTCACGGACATCCTGGCGCGCATCCCGGCGACCGTCCGGCACCGGATCGACCTCATCGACTGGGCCTTGCAACGCTTCGCCGAGGATAACGGACGGCGGACATGGGCCGCCTTCGACCTGCATCCCGAGTTCCGCTACCCGAGCTTCCGGCGGCGCATCCCGGGATTGAAGCTGGCGGTGATGGTGCGCGACCCGCGCCGGTCGCTCCACGACATGATGCATTGGCGCCGCACGCCGATCGGCACGCCGCGCTTCGAGCGGCGCTTCCGGCACAGCCTCGTCATGTGGTGCCTGGGGCTCCAGGCGGCGCGGCGGCGCGCCAGGCGCTATCCCGGCGACGTCGTGCTGTTCTGCTTCGACGCCTTGATCCGGGGCGAGGCGCAGGAATGCGCGCGACTGGCCGACGCCTTCGGCATGCAGGCCGAGGCGCTTCGCGCCGCCTTCGCCTTCGAGCCGGCGCTGCGGCCCGAGGAGGGCAATCAAGCCGACCACCCGGGGCCGGACTTCTCCGCGCCCTACCTGGCCGAGATCGACCTCTTGTGCCGGCCGCTTGCCGGCGAATTCGTCCGCCAATTCGCGGCACCCGCGGCCGCCACGCGGGCGGCGCGGCGCGGGTTCCTGCGGGTGGCGCGGCTCCTCCTCGCCCTCGGACGCGTCTCGCCGCGCCTGGCTCGCCTGGCCGCCGACTTCGTCTATTTCCCCGCGAACAGCGCCCGGCGCATGGGCAACTCGCTGCTGCGCGTGGCACGGGACAACCTCCACGCGATCGGGGGTCGGGCGCCGGGCGACGCCCCGATGGGGCGCCGCCCCGGACGCCCGTTGTTCTTCGTGGTCGCAGGCGCGCACGGCGTCGGCAAGTCCACCACCGTCGCCCAATGCCTGCGCATCCTTGAACGCCGCTCGATCCACGCCGAAGCCTTCCACCACGTCGTCGATACCCGTGGCGCCGGGACCGGATCGCGCCACGCCGCGGGCCGCGCCGCGCCGCTCGGCTGGCGCCGCCTGGTGCCGGCGATGGTCAAGCTGGTCCTGGTGAGCCTCATCGACGAGGTGCGATACGCCTCCCGTGTCCACGGTCTCCTGCGGCGCGCGCTCAAGTCCGGGAAGCTCTCGGTCGCCGACCGCTACGTCTACGACCGCTGGGTCGATCTGCGGATCAGGGGTCGTCCATGGACGCAGATCGCCTCGGTGCGCCTGGCCTGCATGCTCATGCGCAAGCCGCGGCTGGTGGTGGTCCTGGAGGACGACCCGGCGCAGATCGCCCGGCGGAAGTCGGAGCTCACGGTCGAGGAGATCCGGCGCTACCAGGACGACCTGCCGCGGTTCCTGGAACGGCTGGGCGTCCCCCGCGCGGTGGTACGCATCGGCGGCCGGGACCCAGCCGCGGTGGCGGAGGAGGCGGTGCGGCGGATGCTGGCCGCGGCCGGCGACGCGGTGACCCCGTTCCTGGTCCCGGTGAGAAAGGCGGCGGAATGAGGGCGCGCCGATGACGCCGGGATCGGTCGGTTCGCGCGCCATGACCTGGCTGCCGCTGCCGTTGTTCGGGGCCTGGCCGTTCCTCGCCTTCCTCAACCACAATCAGGAGGACGCGCTCGACTACGGCGCGTCGGTCCTCGGGCTCGGCGCCGCCTATGTGGTGGTGCTGGCGGTTGCGGCGCTTGTCGCCGGGCTTCTGTTCCGGCGCAGCGCCCGGGCGCCAGCGGTGAACGCGCTGTGTGTGCTGACGGTGATGTTCTTCACCTATCTGCCGTTCTCGCGGACGCTCGCGGCCATGGGCGTCTCGCTGGGGACGGTGCGCCTCAGCCTGTGGCTCATATGCGCGCTGGGCCTGGCGGCGCTGGCCTGGCGGCTGTCGCGCTTCCAACGGGCGTCGTTCGTCGCCGCGCTCATGGGGGCGTTGCTGGTCGCCATGCCGGGGGTGCAACTGGCCTGGTTCGCCGCCGAGGGCGCCATGGGGGGCCGGGCCGCTGACGCCGGCCCGCGGGTGGTCGGGGCGCAGGCGGAATCGCCCCCCAACGTGTACTGGTTCGTATTCGACATGTATGCCCGTGCCGACGTGCTGGAGGCGTATCTGGGCTACGACAACGGCGACTTCCTGGCCGCGCTCGGCCGGCGCGGCTTCTTCGTCGCCGATGAAGCGGTGGCCAACTACAGCAGTACCAAGCTTTCGCTCAGCACCACGGTCAGCATGGACTACTACCTGCCGGTGGGGCCGAAGCTGCATCCGCGGCTGTGGACCGACCGCCTGCAGGGCTACAACGCCGTGGTCGAGCGCTTCCATCAGCTGGGCTACCGCTACATCCACGCCGAGCCAGGCGGGGTCAACCGCAAGACCCGCTGCGGCGGCCGCGAGCAGCAGTGCATCTCCGGGCCGACCCGGGGCGTTCTCGGCATCAGCGAGGCGGAGGCCGGCCTCTTGAAACTGACGCCCTTGTATCCGGTGCTGATCGTCCTGGCGCCCGGCCTGCTGAGCTTCGATTTCACCGGCCTCGACGACGTGATCGCGGCGGTGCGGCTGGATGCCGAGCGGCCGCACTTCCTGTTCGCGCACATCCTCTCGCCGCACCCGCCGGCCCGCTTCGGTCCCGGCTGCCGCCGCCTCACACGAACCGCCTGGGAGCTGGTCACCGAGGATTCCCCGAAGACCCGTACTGCCTACCTGCACGACCTCGGCTGCCTCAATCGGTTGATCCTGGAGGCGATCGACGAGATCCTGGCGCGGGATCGAAGCGACCCGATCCTGATCCTGCAGGGGGACCACGGCCTTAAGTTCGGCGCCGCGCCAGCTGGCGCCAGCGGCATGGAGCCGTGGCTGGGGGTGCACGGCATCCTGCATGCCATGCGTCGCCCTGAACGCTGCCGCGACGATGCCTCTTCGCGCTTTTCGACGGTGAACACCTTCCGTATCGTGTTCGCCTGCATCGAGGAGACGCCCCTGGACCTGCTTGCCAATCGGGTGTTCCGCTACCGCGGCCGCACGCTCACCGAGCTGGTGGCGGATTACTGAGAGATCGCGCCCCGGTTGCCGCCCGGCGGCGGCGCGGGACCTTCGGGAAACCTTGCCATGACCCAGTCGAAACCGGATCGCCAGCTTTGCCTCATGCTCGCCGCCGCCGTCGGGCTGGTGCCGTCCGATGCCCTGGCCTATATCGACATCGGCACCACCGGCATGCTGCTGCAGTTATTGGTGGCCAGCGTCGCCGGGGCGCTGGTGGTGGTGAAGATGACCTGGCGGCGGATGCGCGATGCCACGGTCCGGATGATCCGTGGCGCCGGCAAGCAAGCCGAGACCGACCCGGGCCACCCTGCGGCGGACCGCAGCCATACCGAACGGCAATAAGGGTTTCGCCGCCGCCTCAGCGGGCGGCGACGCCGCGCGCGGGCCTTCTGTCGTCGGTGGCCACAGGGCAGAGCCGGCGCAGCGCCCGCGCCGCGATCTGGCGCGCCGCCGGCCCATCCACCTCGCGGATATTGTTGGCGGCCCGGGCCCGGGTGATGAGCGCGTCGTCCAACCGGTCCGCATGGGCCGGCGTGACATAGCGGGACAGCGCCGCCCCGAGCCCGAGTTCGTCGAACCAGTCCTCCAGTGATTGCGGCACCGCATCGAGGGCGCAGCCAAGGCCGGCGGCGATCGGCTTGAGCCGCTCCGGGTCATCAGCCGCGTTATAGCGCGCGCATTCCGCCAGCGAGAAGCTGCAGGCAAGCCCATGCGGGACCCCGAAGCGGGAGGTAAATTGATAGCTGATCGAGTGGGCGAGCGCCGTCTGGGTGGTGCCCATGGTGAGCCCCGAGATGAGCGCCGCCGTCTGCATGCGCCGGCGCAGCTCTACGTCGCCGGGCTGGTCGAGCGCGGCCTTCAGGTTGTTCCGCACGACGCCGATCGCGGTGGTCGCCAGTGCGTCCGTCACCGGCGAGTGATGCCGGTTCCAAACCGATTCGATGGCGTGCGAGAGGGCGTCCAGACCGCTCGCCAGGGTCAGCTCCGCTGGCATCGATGCGCACAGCGCCGGATCGTGGACGGCATGCCCGGGACGCAGGCGCGGGTCACTGACCGAGAACTTGATCCCATCGTCGCCCCAGATCGTCCCCCACTGCGTCACCTCCGAGCCGCTGCCCGAGGTCGTGGGCACGGCAATGATCGGCACCGGCTCGAGATCGTCCGGCAACGGTCGGCCTTCGCGCAGATGCGCCATCAGGGTCGCCACGTCGCCGTTTATGCCGGTGAGCGCCACGATCCCCTTGGCCGCGTCCATGACGCTGCCGCCACCCAGCGCCACCACCACCTCCCCCGGCGGAAAGTCCTCGGCCAGGGCGATGACCGCGGAACAGCTCGGATTGGCCTCGACGCCGCCGATCCGGACCGCCGGCTCGCCGCAAGCGCCGGCGAGCCGGTCCGGGACATCGCCGTCGGTCCAGAACTGGCTGGTCACCAGGGCCCAGGATCGCCCGCCGATCAGTTCGGCCAGGGCCTTGTCGCAATCGGGCCCTTCGACCACCTGGGTCGGGCAGCGAAACGGATGCGTCAGAACCAACGTTTCGTCTCCCGGACCACGCGCCGGCGGGTCTCGGCGGGGTAGAGGGCGAACTCATCGAGCACCGATTGCATGAGGCTCCCCGCCACGCGGACTATGGCCAGATGACCTTCACCCTCGCCGGTCGGTCGGGCGAAACGGTGGCCTATCATCGGCCGGACATAGGCGGAATCTCCAGGCGCCAGCTCGGTTTGGTGCCGGTCGCCCCAGTTGAGGGCGACCGCGGCATCGCCGTAGTTGTAGACGTACTCGTGGAGGCCGTGGCGCAGGACCGCGTCCCCGGTGTCCTCGGCGAGAACCGTCACCTCGAATCCCTTGAGCCCCGGTTGATGCTTGGTGCGGGCGAGCTCGGTCAGGCGGTAGGCGGCCCGGTTCGAGTCGGGCGGAAAGGCCCGGCTCGGCGACCGCGCCCTGGTGCGCACCACCACCTCCTCCTTCGGCGTGAGCTGGCTGACCATCAGGTCGGCGGGTCGCAGATCGAGCGCCGCGGCCAGCGCCGCGACCTCCGCCCCTTGGGGAAGCCGCGCCCCGGCGGCCAGCGCCGCCGCCGCTTCCTCGTCGAGGCCGGCGTCCACGAGGCGGCGCATGAGCTCGCCCGAGGTCAGGCTTTCCGCCGCCAAGGCGCGGACGATGCGCGCGGCGAAGGCGCCCTGAGGGTCGCGCAGGTCCCCGGCCAGTCGATCGAGATCCGGTCCCTCCAGGTGGCGCAGGGCGTCGAGCGCGCCACGCACCTCGCCGGCATAGGTGACGGCGATGATAAGCCCCAGTCGCCGCGGATCGCGGCTGGTGAAGCTGTGACGGACGAACGGGGTGATGTAGTTCGAATCGCCGGTGTTCATCTCGGCACAGTAGCCGCGCCCATCGATCCGCCAGTAGAAGTTCACCGCGCCGACGAAGAAGGTCAACTGATGCATCAGGTGGCCGTTGTTGTAGGCCACGTCCGGATTATCCGGGTCCGAATCCTCGACCAGGCGCAGCGGCCGGATCCACTCCGGCTTGAAGGGGGCGAGCCGGCTCATCGCCGTATCGCGATAGTCGTAGTAGGGCGTCTCGGACCCGGCCCGGTCCTTGCGCTCGAAGACGCGCGACGACGCGTCGGAGTCCGCCCTGCGCATCACCTTGACACCGTCCTCGGTATCGTCGGCTTCCACCCACAGGTCGGCGAGCGAGATCGGGTAGGCCTCGGCCATCGCGGTGAGCAGCGATCGGGCGGTCGCCTCATCGGCCTCACCGGCGATCACCCGACGCACCGTCGCCGGATCCCGGTTCAGCTCCCGCGCCAGCGCCTCGGGGGTGCGTTTGAGGTCGTTGGCCTCGCTGAGGATGCGGGCGCCCAGCGCCTGAAGGTGTCGGGCCTTTCGGTCTTGCATCACGTCACCCCGGCGGCTTCGACGATGGTGAACAGGCGTTGGCGGGCGGAGATCGAGGCGAGCCTTTGGTAGTCCTGCGGCGTATCGAGTTCGGCCCAGCCCCGCTCGACCAGCGCGCAGTCGACCCGGATTCCCCGATTCACGAGCTCCTGGATCATATCCGTGATGTAGGCCTGGCGCCATTCCGTCGCCTCATGGAACGGCGCCAGCGGGTCGAGGCGTCGCGCCAATTCCTCGAACACGTTCCGGAAGGCGGCCGCGCCGGCGGCGCTCATTCGCCACAGGCCCAGGAATTCGCCACAGTTGTAGGAGGCCGCGTCGGCGGGATCAAGATGCTTGCCGGCCTTGAGGACCGCGCCGTCGGCGGAAAGGAACACGTTCTCCGCCTCCTCGACCGGGTGGTCGGTGCGGCCCTCGTAATAGGCCCGCCAGTCGGTGTCGACGGCCAGCACGATATCGCCGGGGGTCTCGACGAGCCGGCGGTAGATCGTCGGCTCGACCCAGATGTCGGAGTAGGTGGCGATGACCGGCCCGGCCAGATGATCGCGGGCGCACATGAACGAGTGCAGGATGTTGTTGTCGAGATAGTCCTGGTTCTCGACGCGAACGATCTCGCCCTGGTCGATGCGGTGACCGAGATAGCCGGTGACCACCACCACCGTCCCGCAGCCGACATGGCGCAGGCGCTCGATCGTGTGCTCGATGAGCGGCCGTCCGGCCACCGGAAGCAGGCACTTGGGAATGTCCTTCGCGACGGCGTCCATCCGGGCGCCGCGCCCGGCCGCGATCACGATGCCCTTCATGCGCCGCTCACCTCGATCATTCGGCGCAAACGCCCGAGCGGCTCCGTGCGAGTTCGGCGATTGCGTCGGCGCCGCGAATGCCGCTCGTTCCAAGGTTGTAGATCCAAGTCTCCCGCATCCGGCGCGCCCGAGCGGCGAAGGAATCCGCGGTGTCCCACAGGGATTGTATCATCGCCGGCGCTTCGGACAATCGGTCCGGCGCCAGGACGGCCCCGATCTCCTCGCGGATGGCGACCTCCAGCGGCACCGCGCCCAGCCGCGTATATTCGGGATTGTTCACCTTGCGCGGCACGTCGACGAACAGCACCGGCCGTTCGAGCCCGAAGGCGAACTCCATCGCCACGCCGGACCAATCGCTGATCATCAGGTGCGACCGGATGAGCGGGCCGAAGGAGGTGGTGTCCTCGTCGAGGGCGAAACCGGGACGCTCCTGGAAGCGCCCGTGAAGATCGTCCAGAACACGCGGCGTGCGCCGGCGGGTCTGCGGATGCGGACGCACGCTCACCTGGTGCCCAGCGGCAAGCAGGATCTCCACCAGTTCCGCGCCGCAGGTCTCCAACAGCCCGTTCGCACCCCAGGACGGCGCCACCAGGACGCGCACCCCCTGGTCCGCGGGGGCCGGGCCGGGGTGTGCAGTGGCCGCGTCCAGGAGCGCGTCCAGGGGACCGTAGCCGTGGCGGAACAACCGCTTGGCCGGCAGGCCGTTGAGCCGCTCCCACTCCCGGGTCTCGGCCTCGTGATGGGGGCCGACGCACAGCACCGAATCGAAATGGTCGAAGGCGCCGCGGCGATAGATCATATGGGTGCTGACCATGGAATGGTGCAGGTAGACGTAATGCACCGGATGCAGCGAGCGCAGGAGGTGAAGGCTGTGCAGGTCGGGCATGGTCATCACCATGACGCCCGCCTCGATCGACCGAAACAGGTAGGTCTGCGCGGCCCCGTCGCCGATATAGAAGGCGAGGATGCGCGGGTCGTTGCCTCGAAGCAACGGATCCCGCGGGTCGGAGGTGAGGTAGCAGAGGGACTGGCCGTGCCGCCGGGTGAGCGCATCGACCACCGGCTTGAAGAACACCCAGTAGGCGGCGCCCTCGGAGTAGAACACCACCCGCCGCGCCTCGGGATCGAGCCTCTGCACCCGCCGGACGTCGCGCCAGGAACGCAAGACTTGCAACAGACCGCTCATCAAAGGCCGTTCCATCGAAGCGCGGGCGGCCGAGACTGGGTAAGTTTCGCCGTCCGGTCAAGCGATGCCGGTTCGACCGGATCCGGACGGAGCCATTCGCCATGAACCATTCGTTCCGCCTCCTCGTCACAATGGCGTTCGTGGCCGGGCTCATGCCGTCCGAGGCGTGGGCCTATCTCGACCCCGGCACCGGCGGCATGCTGTTGCAGCTCTTGCTCGGCGGCGTCGCCGGCGCACTGGTGGTGATCAAGCTCTACTGGAGTCGCCTGCGCGAGGTGACGGCGCGCATCATGCGCGGCCACCAGGATAAGCCAGAGGACGGCCGCGCCGAGCCCGATTGACGGCGCCCGCGACAACCGAACAGCCGGCGATGCAGGCCCAGTTGGATCCCGGCTCGTTCAAGGACCCCGAGGGGCGCGTGATCGTGCATCGGGGCGAGGTCTACCGCACCTTGACCGAGGACGCGGCCCGGCGCATGCGCGCCAGCCGCGAGACCTTGGAGGCGCTCTGCCGCGACGGCCGGCTGATCGCCACCCGGCTCGTCTCCCGCGACGAGGCCGGGTTGCCGGCGGGGGTGGGCGGCGAGACCCTGTTGCACCACGAACGGGTGCCGGTCATCACCTATCCGTTCGAATGGTCCTTCGACATGCTTCGCGAGGCGGCGCTGTGCACGCTCGAGGTGCTGGAGACCTGCCTCGAGCGCGGCCTCATCCTTAAGGACGCCTCGGCCTACAACGTCGCCTTCCACCGCGGGCGCATGGTGTTCATCGACACCCTGTCGATCGACGCTTACGCCGAGGGCGAGCCCTGGGACGGCTATGCCCAGTTCTGCCGCGAGTTCCTGTTCCCGCTGATGCTGACCGCCTATCGCGGGGTCGAGTTCCAGCCCTGGTTCCGCGGCCGGCTCAACGGCCTGGCGCTGGCCGACCTGGCGCGTCTCCTCACCTGGCGCGACCTGTTGCGCAAGGGGGTGCTGCGCCATGTGGTCCTGCAGCGCCGGCTGGAGCGCTGGTTCGCCGGCGCCGACATGGAGATTCGCGGCCGGTTTCGCGACATCCGGTTCTCCAAAGGGATGATCCTGGCGAACCTGCGCGGCCTGCGAAAGGTTGTCGCATCGCTCGCTTACCGGGCGGCGGAGTCGCACTGGCTCGACTATACGGAAAAGAGCTCGTATTCCGATGAGGAACGGGCCCAGAAGGCGGACTTCGTCGGGCGAGCCTTGGATCGCCTCGCGCCGGCCCAGGTCGTCGACCTGGGCTGCAACATCGGCGACCACGCGCTTATCGCCGCCGGGCGGGCGGCGCAAGTGGTCGCCGCCGACTTGGACCCGGCTTGCGTCAACACCCTCTACCGCCGCCTGGGCGCGGATGACGTGCGCAACGTGACGCCGATGGTCGCCGACCTTCTCAACCCCTCGCCGGGCCTGGGCTGGGACTTGCGCGAACGCAGCCCCTTGTTCGACCGCATCCGCTCCGACGCCTTCCTGGCGCTGGCGCTGGTCCACCACGTGGCGATCGACGGCAACGTGCCGCTGGCCGCGTTCCTGGACCGGCTCAGTGACATCGCCCCGGCGGGCGTCGTCGAATGGGTCGACAAGCAGGACGGCATGGTCCGCCGCATGCTGAGAAACCGCACCGACGTGTTCCCCGACTATGACTGGGCGCACTTCGAGCGCCTGCTGCGCGAGCGCTTTACCCTGGCCGAGGTAGCCGAAAGCCACCAGGGCCAGCGCAAGCTCTGCCTGGTGTTGCCGCGGGACAGGGAGCCCCCGAGCCCTTGACCGCCGACGCGCATTACTCGCAGCCGTTCGATAGCGGCAAGGACTACGGCACGGCGACGCCGTCCATACGCGATTGGGCCGGCCATCTGCGGCTGTTCTACCAGTACGCACGCTGGCGGCTGTTGCTGTTGTTCGTGGTCACCTCATCGAGCGGCCTGTTCGAGGCCCTGGGCATCGTCACCCTGCTGCCGATCCTGAACTACGCCTTCGGGGACAAGCCGGATGACCCGGTATCCAAGGTCATCGTCGGCGCCATCGAGCGCCTGGGCGTCGAGCCCGGCCTCACCAACCTGCTGATCCTCCTGGCCGCCATCTTCGTGGTGCGGGGGCTGGCCATGTTCGCCCATCTCTACATCGCCAATCGCACCGTCACCGTGGTGCGCCGCAACGCCCAGATGGTCCTGGTTCGGGCGATCGGGGCGATGGACTTCCCGTTCTATGCCCGCAACACCACTGGCGGCTTCACCAATCTATTGCTGATCGAGGTGAACCGCTTCGCCGCCTCGTTGCGCGCCTTCTGTAAGATGGGGGTCGGCACCATCCACGCCCTGTTCTACGTGCCGGCGGCGGTGGCCATCGACAGCGAGCTGACCCTGTTCCTCGCCGTCATCGGCGCCATGAGCATCCTTGCCTTGCGCACCTTCACGCGCCGCACCGCGGCCGCCTCGCTCAGGGTGAGCGAGCTCAACGACTCGCTGAACGCGCGGCTGGTTCAGCTGATCCACAGCTTTCCCTATCTCAAGGCGACGGCGTCGCTCAGGCCGGTGACCCGGGCTGTGATGGGCAATATCGGCGGCCTCGCCGCCCAGGAATTGAAGATCGCCTTCAATACCTCGCTGGTGGCCGCGGTGAAGGAGCCGATCGCCGTGGTCGCCCTGTGCGGCTATGCCTACTACCAGTTAGTGCTGGGCGAGGGCAGCATGGCGGAGGTCATGGTCCTCGCGCTGTTGCTCTACCGTCTGTTGATCCAGCTCCTGAACCTGCCGCCGGAGTACAACAACTTCAACCGCACCGTGGGCGGCGTCCATGCGGTGCGCCGCTGGGGCGAGGCGCTCGAGCGCAACCGCGAGCGCAAGGCGGGAGAGCCGGTCGTCGACCTGGCGCGCCGGATCACCTTCCGCGACGTCTCGTTCCGGCACGGCGAGCGCGGCGTGCTGCACCATGTTGACCTCGCCATCGATCCCAACCAGACCATTGGCATCGTCGGTGCATCCGGTGCCGGCAAGACCACCTTCTTCAACCTGCTGACCGGCTTGCTCGATCCCACCTCGGGCGAGATCGCCGTGGGCGGGGAGTCCTATGCCGGGCTGGACAAAGGGCGACTGCGCCAACACATCGGCTACGTGCCGCAGGATCCCGTGGTCCTCAATGACACGGTGGCCAACAACATCGCCTTCTGGCGCTGCGATCCAGGCGACCCGGACTGCCGGGCGCGCATCGCCGCCGCGGCCGAGGCGGCCGGCTGCAGCGATTTCATCGCCGATCTGGGATCCGGCCTCGACACCGTCCTCGGCGAACGCGGCTTGACGCTTTCCGGCGGCCAGCGCCAGCGCATCGCCATCGCCCGGGAGCTGTTCAAGGAGCCGCAGCTCCTGATCTTCGACGAGGCCACCAGCTCGCTCGACGCCGAAACCGAGCGCTACGTACAGGACCGGATCGACCGCATGAAGGGGCAGCGGACCATCCTCATCATCGCTCACCGCATCTCGACCATCCGGCGTTGCGACCGGATCTACGTGTTCTCAAAGGGCCGGCTGGTTGAGGAGGGCGGGTTCCGGGAGCTTTACGACCGGCCGGGCTCGCTGTTCCGCGGCATGTGCGACAACCAGGGTGTGCAGCCGTGAGGCGGGAGTTGCTCGACCTCGCCGCGGCCATGCGTTCCCTTTACGAGACCGGAGACTACTTCGTCCCGCTGGAGCCCGAGGCCGAACCGGACTTCGAGGAGCCCTACTGGCACCAGGTCGTCGACCCCGACGGCAAGCGCCGCAATCGCCTGCAGGAGCGGGACCGGTTCCTGGCCGACGTCGAGGCGGAGCTCGCCTACATCGACGCCCTGCCGCCGGGCCGCATGCTCGACGTTGGCTGCGGCCTGGGCTGGCTTCTGTCGGCGGTCAACGATGCCTGGCAGAAGCACGGGCTCGAAGTCTCCGCCTTCGCCGCCGCCAGGGCCGGCCAACACGGCGAGATCTTCGTCGGATCGCTGCTGGAATCCCCCTACCGGGCCGACGAGTTCGACCTGGTGGTGATGCATCACGTCATCGAGCACATGGCCGACCCGGTCGCCAACATCGAGGTCGCGCGGCGCATCCTGAAACCGGGCGGGCATCTGATCCTCGGTACTCCGGACTTCGATTCCGGCTGCGCGCGGCGCTTCGGCGCCAACTACCGGCTGTTGAACGACCGCACCCATATCAGCCTGTTCTCGAACGACTCCATGCACCGGTTCCTGCGCGACCACGGGTTCAAGATCCTGCGCGTCGACTACCCATTCTTCGAGACCGGCCATTTCACGCAAGAGAACCTGCGGCGCCTGTTCGACCGGGACCAGGTCTCGCCGCCGTTCTACGGCAACTTCATGACCTTCTATTGCCGCAAGCCCTGACCACGCGCCGCCCGTGGGCGCTCCTCGCCGTGCCTTGGCTGATGGCCGCGGCGGCGCAGGCCGAGGCGGAGCCGGACTGGCGCGACGACTGGGCGCTGGCCGATGGCCTGACCATGGAGATCGACAGCCGGGGCTACAATTTCCCGGTGCAGACTGCCTTCGTGCCCGACCCTGGGCCGGAGCCGCGGGATGCCCTCTACTTCGTGGTCGAGCTCAAGGGCCACCTCAAGGCGGTGAGCAACGACCGCAGGGTGCATGCGTTCGCCGCGGATTTCCTGCCCAACCCCCAGGGCGAGCGCTTCGTCCAGGCGGGCGCCGCCGGCATCTGCCTCGACCCGGTGAACGGGTACGTGTTCGCCACCTTCGCCTATCTCGACGACCGCCACGTTTATCGCAACGGCATCGTCAGGTTCGAGTCTGAGCCGAGGCGTTTCGGCCTTCGGGAGAAGGGCCAAAGGCTGTTCCTCGATCTGTTCAAGGACGAAGTCTCAGCGACCGACCACCAGATCGGCCCATGCCAGGTGAAGGACGGCCACATGTATGTGAGCGTCGGCTACGGCGTGGACCGGGCGCAGGCACAGAACCGCCACTCGACGCTCGGCTCGATCCTCCGCATGAGCCTCGATTTCGCGCCTGTGGCGGACAATCCGTTCTACGAGGACGACGGCCGGGAGACCGCCATCGACTACCTCTGGGCTTACGGCTTCCGCAATCCGTTCGGCTTGAGGTTCGTCGGCGACCGCCTGTTTGCCACCGACAACGGCGGCAACATCGACCGCTTCGACGAGGTGGCACGGGGCGAGAACCATCTGTGGAACGGCACCGATTGGGGCATCGGCGCCCGCGCGGCCCAGGTGTTTGCGCCCGCGATCGGCATCGTCCATCTGGATTTCATCCCCCCGGACAACATGCTGTTCCCGGAGCCGTACCGGGGCCGGTTCGTGGCCGCCGCGGCCGGCGCGCCCGGCGCCAAGGGGCCGGGAAACAGGGGCCGCCGCAGCGTGGTGATGCTCGACTACGACTTCGAGAACCGGCGCATGGCCGGGCCGCCGAGGGAGATACTGCGGTATCGCGGCGAGGGGAACCAGATTCCGGTCTCCGCGACCATGGGGCCGGACGGCCTCTATTTCGTCGCCCTCCTGCCCGATCGGACGGGAGAGAGCCCGGTGTACCGGCTCCGTTACGATCCCGCCGCCGGCTACCCCCACCGCCTGGGCGAGGGCCGGTCGCCGCAGGCGCTGATCAATCGCTACCAGTGCCGCGAATGCCACAAGATCGAAGGCCAGGGCGGCACCGTGGGGCCGGCGCTCGACGCCACCCTGGTCCCGCGGCTCATCGAGCGCCTCAACGCTCCCGAATACCCGACCCGGGTCGCCGAGATCGACCGGATCGACACCGAGCCTTTCGCCGGCTATCGCGCGGCTCGCCGGGAGGTGCTCGCGGCCACCGGGGAGGAACGGGTGCGGCGCTGGCTTAAGGTGTTCTTGCGCCAATCGAACTTCGACAATCCCGAGGGCAAGATGCCGCCCCAGGGGCTGAGCGAGGCCCACGCCACGCTGATCGCGCGCTACCTGATCGAGAGCACGACCGCGGCGCCGCCGGAGATCGGCGTCCTCGACCGGCTGCGGTTCTGGGTGGCCCGCCAGATCCCGGACCTTCGCTACCGGCATCTGGTCGTGGCATTCCTGGCCGGCGGGGCGGCGACGGCGATCTTCCTGCTGGCGCTCTACGCCTGGGTCAGGGGGCGGGCGGGCGGGCCCTAGGTTGCCATGGCGTCGATGACCATGCCCGCTGCCGCCACATGCCAGGGAGAGGTGGCGCTCGACCTGGCGACCCTGGCCGCGGACCCGACCGGGGCGCTCAAGGCCGGCCTCGACTGGCCGACGCCCTACGCCGACTACGGCTTCCTGTCGAAGGCGCTGGTGGACGAGGTGGCCGCCGGCGCCCGGGAAGGGGCCGAGACGCCGGAGCTTAAGGCCGCCGTCGAGGCCAAGCTCTACGACATGGTGACCGACCTAGCGGTGATCGGGCGGCTGGCACTCGATCTCCGCCACATGCGGGAATCGGGCCGGCGGCCTCTGTATAGCCCCGCCGACAGCGCCTGGTTGCATTTCCTGAACCAGGCGGGCACCGACGCGAACGGCGCGGTCGGGCAACGGGCCTGGCACCACCGCCGGGCGGTCGACAGGCTCTCGGAGCTGAAGCGGCGGCTCAAAAGATGGCACTCGGACAGCCGGGCCACGCTAACGCCCAGCGCGGGCCGGTTCGACCTGCTGAGCCGCAATCCGCTCATGGACCAGTATCTTGCGGTAAACCACGCCCGAAGGGTTGATATCTCCCCCAACTACCGCGACTGGCCGCCGCCGTCGGAGACTCCGGCGCCGGTCAAGGGTGTGGCGGCGGCGATGACCGAGACCTTCTCGAAGCTGGCGGTCCGGGCCACCGGGGACGATCCGGCGCTCCGCGCCTCGGCCGAGGCGCTGGCGCGGGCGATGATCGCCGATCATCTGGCCAAGGCGTGGCGAGACCTGGAGCGGGTCCGCGGGCTCTTTGGCCGGCGGCGTGCCGGCGCGGTGCTGGCCGGCGGCACCCCGAAGCATATCGGCCGGCTGATCGCCTGGCGGTACAAGGAGTTGGGGCGCGCCGTCTACCGCTTCGCCCATGGCGGCGAGCGCGCGTTCTACGACGATTACGCCTGGGGCCTGGCGGAGCTACCCGGCTGCGACCGCTATTTCTGCCACAGCCGCGCCGAGGCGACTCACATCGCCCGCCGCCTGGCCGAGGGCCGCATGGCGCCGGCGGGCCCCGCGGACGTGGCATTCGAGGGTCTGGGCAGCCAACGGCACCGCGCCATCCGCGCCGCTCTGGAAGGCCGCAAGCGGGGACCGCGCGGCGGCGCCGTCATGTACGTGGCCGGCGGCTATCTGGGCGAGGAGCTGGGCGACTTCCCGGCGCGCAAACCGCCGGACCCGCTCTATTTCGAATGGCAGGCCTGGCTCTTGGCGACCATCCGCGGCCTCGGGTTCAAGATGGTGACCAAAGTCCACCCGAAGGGGGTGTTGCGCCAGGACCTGCTGCTGCGCCCGTTCTCCGACGAGGTGCTGGGCGGTACCTTCGACGCCGTAAGCCACGACCAGGCCGATTGCTATTTGTTCGACTTCGCCGGCACCGCGTTCTTCGACGCGTTGGCCTCGGACCGCGGAATCGTGCTAATCGATATGGGGGTCCGTCCGAAGGACGCGAACGCCTTCGACGACCTGAAACTGCGCTGCGAGGTGGTCTCCTGCATACCGGGCTCCGGCAACAGGTTTCGGGTCGACACCGACCGCCTCGGCGAGGCGATCGAGCGGGCGGCGGCGACGCGGTCGTGGCCGGAGCCGTTCTTCGAAACCTATTTCCACGGCTGACGCGGGGGATGGCCGGTCGGGAATGAGATGCGCGAAGTAACCCTGGTCAAGACTCCTTCGACGCCGCGGCGGCTGCGCTCGCGGGTGGCGGACTATCTGGCCCGCCGGACGCCGATCTGGGTGTTCCGCAAGATGATGGCGCACAGGTTCATCAATTTCGGCGTCGAGACCACCAACATCTGCAACGCCAACTGTACCTTCTGTGGCTACCGCTACATGGAGCGCCCCAAGACGGTGATGCCGTGGGAGGTGTACGAGAAGGCGGTGCGCGAGTTCGCCAAGGCCGGCGGCGGGGCGCTCAACTTCACGCCGACGGTGGGCGATCCATTGGTCGACAAGCGGCTCATTGAGAAGATCGAGTTCGCCGCCACGCTGCCCGAGATCTCCGGCACCTTCCTTTACACCAACGGCATCCTCTTGAACCGCTTCGACACCGACCGGCTGCTGCGCTCGGGCCTGAAGCGGCTGGCGATCTCCACCTTCATCGGCGACCGCGCCGGCTATAAGCGATACTACGGCAAGGACAAGTACGGGCAGGTGGTGCAGAACGTCATCGACGTCGCCCGGCGCAACCGGGAGCTCGGCTCGCCGGTCAGGATCACCCTGCATCTGCGGATCGAAGGCGACCGGGCGAGCTGGTACGACACCGAAACCTATCGCACGTTGGCCGGCCTCATCGGCGAGGAGAACATCGACTACCTCGAGGTCTACGACGCCTGGGGCGGCCT
>JBHICX010000003.1:0-27209 GCA_046759805.1 Kiloniellales bacterium
GCGCCAGGTCCTGGAAATGGATCTCGGTTTCCGGCAGGCCGCGCAGGCCCATGGCCGGCTCGCGCCGGCCGACCACCAAGCCCTCGGCCTCGTCGCGCACCGCGATGAAGCCGCCGATGCCCTGCTCGGCGCCGTTGTCGTCGAACACCCGGGCGAAGATCAGGTGCAGCCGCGATACCCCGCCGCCGGTGATCCAGTGCTTCATGCCGTTGATGACGTAGCCGTCGCCCCGCTTGTCGGCGCGGGTAGTCATCTGGTTGGCGGCGCTGCCGGCCTCGGGCTCGGTGATGCAGATGGCCGGCTTGTCGCCGCTGAGCACCAGCCCGGCGGCGAGCCGCTTCTGGGCCTCGCTGCCATAGGCCATGATGGCGCCTACGGCGCCCATGTTGGCCTCGACCACGATGCGGCCGGTGGCGCCGCAGGCCTGAGCCACCTCCTCGATCACCAGCACCGCGTCGAGATAGCCGAGCCCCTTGCCGCCATAGGCGCGCGGGATGGTCATGCCGAAGAATCCGGCGTCGCGAAGCGCCGCCACGTTGTCCCAGGGATACGCCTCGCTGCGGTCCACCTCGGCCGCCCGCTCCCGGATCTCTCCCTGGGCCAGCTCGCGGGCGCGGGCCTTGAGCCGGCGCTGCCCGGCGCTCAATCGGAAGTCCATGACACCTTTCCTCGCGGCCCCTCCCGGCGCCGAGGCATACACCTGCGTTCAGCCTAAGACAACGAGGATGACCGCCACCAGCGCCGCGACCACCGCGATCATGGCGGTCCGGCGTCGCGGCCGAGGGAATCCAGTGCGGCCTGCAGGATGTAGGCGGCCGCCATCTTGTCCACCACCCGGGCCCGGCGGCGGCGCGAGAGGTCGGCCTCTTGCACCAGCACCCGCTCCACCGCCGCCGTGGACAGCCGCTCGTCCCAGAAGGCGACCGGCAGGTCGATATGGCGGTCGAGGTCGGTCACGAACTGGCGCACCGACCGACAGCGCCGGCCCTCGCTGCCGTCCATGTTGACCGGCAATCCGACCACCAGGCCGCCGACCCGGCGCTCGTCGATCAGTCGCTCGAGCGCCTGAACGTCTCGGACGAACCCGGTGCGCCGGATGGTCTCCAGCGGGCTCGCCACCTTGAGCCCGCCGTCGGAGATGGCCAGGCCGATGGTCTTGGCGCCGACGTCGAGGGCGAGAAGCCGCCGGCCGGGGCCAAGTGCGGCCGGAAGATCACCGAGTTCGCAGATGCCCATCAGGCCGGCAGGACTTCGACGTGACCCTGTGCGCCGTAGGCGAGGATCAACTGGTCGCGCGTGACCAGGGTGGCATCGAGCGCCCGGGCGGTCGCGATTATAATCCGGTCCGCTGGATCGCCGTGAATCCTGCCCGGAAGCTCCTCACTCTCGATGGCAATTTCGGGGGTCAATGGAGACATCCTCACGCCGGGGCGCGATAGCGCCTGTGCCACCCAATCTCGTGTGGACTCGCCTAGTTTGAGCCGTCCCTTGCGCACCAGCATCGCGATCTCCCAAATCGCGATGGCGGAGACGACAACGTCACCTCGATCGGCCGCGCGGTCAATCCGACCCACTGTACGCCGCGCAAGATCGCCGGTCTTGTTCACCAGCCAGAGCAGGACGTGGGTGTCTAGTACCAGAGGCGTCCGCTCCGCCTCGGAAAGACCGGCATCGGGAGAAGCTTGGATCAAATCTGGCCTCCGGTGTCTGCGGGGCTCCGCGCCACGGCGTGTCGGCGCCAGACAAACACGCCCACCGGGCGTTGTCCGTCAGACCAGATGCCGAGCTATTGACCTCGCTCGTCGCCGTTCACTTCCCACTCCTCATGGAAGGGCCCGATGATATCTCCTTTGATCTCCACGGTCCCTTCCATGCAGCCCCACAACGATGGGCGCTCTTTGCGCTCGAGCGGCACCAGCTTGGCGACCGGCGTGCCGCGCTTGGTGATCACGATCTCGGTGCCGGAGTCGCGCACCTGGTCCATGAGCTTCAGGCACTTGGCCTTGAACTCGCCGGCCGGCATCTCCACGATCTCGTTCATCTCAGTATGTCCATGGTCATTGTCCATGGTCATAACATAGCGCCAGCGGTGGGGTTCTGCAACTCGCCCCCGCCTTGCGAGCGCCCCGGCGCGGTGCTACCTTCCGCCCCGCCCGCAACCCGGCAACGCCTTGATTTCCGCCGGCTTTGGCGCTTAATCGCCGGCGCGGAGACGCCGATGGCCCTGGACAAGGAGACGGTAAGGCATATCGCCTGGCTCGCCCGCATCAAGGTGGGCGAGGCGCAGCTGGAGACCATGAGCCACGAGCTCACGCGGATCATCGACTGGGTCGAGCAGTTGAACGAGGTCGATACCGAGGGGGTGGCGCCGATGACCGCGGCGGTCGAGATGCAGGCGAGGCTGCGGACGGACCGGGTCACCGACGGCGGCTATGCGGAGAGGATCGTCGAAAACGCGCCGGAGCCGACCCACGGCTTCTTCGCGGTGCCGAAGGTGGTGGAGTGACGACCGGGCTCACCCAACTCACCCTTGCCGAGGCCCGCGACGGGCTGGCCAGGGGCGACTTCTCTGCCCGCGAGCTCACCGAGGCGCACATCCGGGCCGTGGAGGCGGCGCGGTCGTTGAACGCGTTCATCACCGAGACGCCGGAGCGCGCGCTCGACGGCGCCAAGGCCTCCGACCAGCGCCGCGCTAAGGGGGCGGCCGGGGTCATGGAAGGAATCCCGGTCGCCATCAAGGATCTGTTCTGCACCGAGGGCGTGTTGACCACCGCCGGCTCCCACATCCTCAACGGTTTCCATCCGCCCTACGAGTCCACCGTCACCGGCAATCTCTGGAAGGCCGGGGCGGTGATGCTCGGCAAGACCAACATGGACGAGTTCGCCATGGGCTCGTCCAACGCCACCAGCTATTACCGTCCGGTGGAGAGCCCGTGGCGCCGCCACGGCGACAACCGGCCGCTGGTTCCGGGCGGCTCCTCCGGCGGCTCGGCGGCGGCGGTGGCGGCGCGCTGCGCCATTGGGGCCATCGGCACCGACACCGGCGGCTCGATCCGCCAGCCGGCCGCGTTCTCCGGCGTCGTCGGCTTGAAGCCCACTTACGGCCGGTGCTCCCGCTGGGGCATCGTGGCCTTTGCCTCGTCCCTCGACCAGGCCGGCCCGCTCGCCCGCACGGTGCGTGACGCCGCCATCATGCTGCGGGCCATGGCCGGCTTCGATGCCAAGGACTCGACCAGCGTCGAGGCGCCGGTGCCGGACTACGAGGCGGCGCTCGGGAATGGTATCAAGGGTCTGCGCGTTGGCATTCCCGCCGAATACCTGGTTGACGGCATGCCGGCCGAGATCGAGGCACTGTGGCGCGAAGGGGTGCAGTGGCTCGAGGCGGCCGGGGCGGAGACGCGCGAGATCAGCCTGCCGCACACAAAGTACGCGCTGCCTACTTACTACATCGTCGCGCCGGCCGAGGCCTCGTCCAACCTGGCGCGCTACGACGGCGTCCGCTTCGGCCTGCGCGAGGCCGGCCAGTCGCCCGACGAGATGTACGAGAACACCCGCGCCGCTGGGTTCGGCGCCGAGGTCAAGCGCCGGGTCTTGATCGGCACCTACGTGCTGTCGGCCGGCTACTACGACGCCTATTACTTGAAGGCGCAACGGCTGCGCACGTTGATCGCCCAAGACTTCGCCCAGGCCTTCGCCGAGGTGGACGTGGTGCTGACCCCGACCGCGCCGTCCACCGCGTTCGCCATCGGCGACAAGCTCGATGACCCGATCGCCATGTACCTGAACGACGTGTTCACGGTGCCGGCGAGCCTGGCCGGGCTGCCCGCCATCTCGGTGCCGGCCGGGCTGGGCGCCGACGGGCTGCCGCTGGGCCTGCAGGTCCTCGGCCGCGCCTTCGACGAGGCGACGGTTCTGCAAGTCGCCGAGGCGCTGGAGCGGGCCGCCGGCTTCGATACGACACCGCCTTTCGTCGCGGGCGGGTAGCGTAATTATGTTTGGCGCCGTGACTATTTCACCGCGGAGAACACCGAGGGAGATAAGGGGATGAGGGAGATTGGGAAATGGGATATCTCGCGCGCTTTTGGCGCGCAAACTCGGGAATCCCCTTATCCCCAGTCATCCCCCTCATCTCCCTTCGATGAACCGCTGCGACACTGCGTTCTCCGCGTTGAGTATGTTGGGTTGGAGAGATCGTTGGTGGTGAGGTCGCCGTGATCCAGGGCGCGACCGGGGCGTGGGAGGTGGTCGTCGGGCTCGAGGTGCACGCCCAGGTGATCTCGGAGGCGAAGCTGTTCTCGGGTGCGGCCACCCGCTTTGGGGCCGAGCCCAACACCCAGGTGTCGTTCGTCGACGCCGGCATGCCGGGGGTGCTGCCGGTCCTGAACGAGCACTGCGTGGTCCAGGCGGTGCGCACCGGGCTGGCGCTGGGTGCCCGCATCAACCCGGTGTCGGTGTTCGAGCGCAAGAACTACTTCTACGCCGACCTGCCGGCCGGCTATCAGATCTCGCAGTACCAGCAGCCGCTGGTGAGCCGCGGCGAGATCACCCTGGACCTGGAGGACGGCACCACCCGCCGGGTCGGCATCGAGCGCCTGCACCTGGAGCAGGACGCCGGCAAGAGCCTGCACGACCGGCACCCGTCCAAGACCTATGTCGACCTCAACCGATCCGGGGTGGCGTTGATGGAGATCGTCTCCGAGCCCGACCTGCGCTCGTCCACCGAAGCTGCGGCCTACCTCACCAAGCTGCGCTCGATCCTGCGTTATCTCGGGGCCTGCGACGGCAACATGGAGGAGGGCTCGCTGCGCTGCGACATCAACGTCTCGGTACGCCGCCCGGGGGCGCCCTTGGGCACGCGCTGCGAGGTCAAGAACGTGAACTCGATCCGCTTCGTACGCCAGGCCATCGACCACGAGGCAGGGCGCCAGGTCGAGGTCCTCGAGGCCGGCGGCGAGGTGGCCCAGGAGACCCGCCTGTTCGATCCGGCAAGCGGTGAGACCCGGGCGATGCGGGCCAAGGAGTACGCCCACGACTACCGCTACTTCCCGGACCCGGACCTGATGCCGCTGAAGCTCGACCGGACTTACGTGGACCGGCTCAAGGCCGAGCTGCCGGAGCTGCCGGACGCCAAGAAGCGGCGCTTCGTGGCTGACTACGGGCTCACGCCCGATGACGCCGAGCGGCTGGTAGCCGAGCGCGAGGTCGCCGATTATTTCGAAGCGTTAACGCAAGGGCGCGACGCCAAGACGGCCGCCAACTGGGTCATTCACGAGCTCTTCGGTCAGCTCAACCGGGCCGACAAGGAGATTGCGGACTCACCGGTTTCGGCGGCAGGGCTCGGCGGGCTCCTCGACCTCATCGCCGACGGCACCATCTCGGGGCGGGCGGCCAAGGACGTGTTCGCCGAGATGTTCACGACCGGCAAGGAAGCGGCGGCGATCGTCGAGGAGAAGGGGCTCGAACAGGTAAGCGACGCCGGCGCCATCGAGGCGATCGTGGACCAGCTCGTCGCCGACAACCCCGGCCAGGTCGAGCAGGTCCGCAAGAACCCCAAGGTCATCGGCTGGTTCGTGGGCCAGGTGATGAAGGCCACCCAGGGCAGGGCCAACCCGAAGCTGGTCAACGAGATCCTGAAAAAGCAGCTGAACAGCGATTAGGGATGGTTTGCGCGGCGCCTTGTGCCGACGGTCTTCGGGCCAAATCGCTTGCCATCACTAAGGTAGATCGTATATTCAATGTGTATACATACGGTTCACCAAGAACTCTGCGAGAGGTGGGAACATGACGGCACGTGTTGCGAAATGGGGCCATAGCCTGGCGGTCCGTATTCCCAAGGTGTTAGCCGAGCAAGCGCATCTCGAAGAAGGCTCGGAAGTGAAAATTTCCGTGTCCGATGGCAAGCTGATCCTAAGCCCGGCGCCATCTGCGTACGATCTTGACCAGCTGGTCGACGGGATCACTCCCGAGAACCGCCATGACGAGACCGATTGGGGCGCGCCGGTGGGCCGCGAAGTTTGGTGAACGGCGCGTATGCGCCCGAGCGTGGCGACATCATATGGTTGACCTTCGACCCCCAGGCGGGGCGTGAACAGGCCGGACGTCGCCCTGCGCTGGTGCTTTCACCCGCCTCCTACAATCGCCGCGCGGCACTTGCGCTTGTCTGCCCGATAACCAGCCGCCGCAAAGGCTACCCGTTCGAGGTGTCGTTGCCCGCCGGACTTGCCGTCTCGGGAGTGGTGCTGGCGGATCATTTGAAGAGCATCGACTGGACAGCACGGCGGGCCGAACCGGCCGGCACGGTTGGTGGCGAAGTGCTGCGCGAAGTCATAAGCAAGCTCCGGCCCTTGCTGGGCGTCTGAGGGAAGGCACTCGGCGACCGGGCGCGGTGGCAGGGACCTGAATCGATTGGTCGCGGCCCTTGTGTGGTTCGATTTCCTTCTCACCTAATGGCAAGCGCTGCAATCAGGATAGCAGGGAAAACCCGCCATGATCGACCTCTACACCTGGCCGACCCCGAACGGGTTCAAGGTCTCGATTGCGCTCGAGGAAATGGGGCTCGCCTACAGGGTGATTCCGGTCGACATCGGCGCCGGTGACCAGTTCGATCCCGACTACCTCAGGCTCAACCCCAACAACAAGATGCCGACCATCGTGGACCACGACCCGGTCGACGGGAACGGGCCGCTCACGGTGTTCGAATCCGGCGCCATCCTCCTATACCTGGCCGAGAAGACCGGCTTGTTCCTGCCGACCGACATGCGCGGGCGCTCGGAGGTGGTGCAGTGGCTGATGTTCCAGATGGGCAACATCGGGCCGATGCTGGGCCAGGCGCATCACTTCCGGGTCTACGCGCCGGAGCCGATCCCTTACGCGGTGGATCGCTACACCAACGAGGCGAACCGGCTGTACGCGGTGCTCGACCGGCGGCTCGAGGGGCGCGATTACCTAGCCGGCGACTACTCGATCGCCGACATGGCCATCATGCCCTGGCTCAGGCGCCCGGAACGCCAGGGCGTGGAGATCGATGACTATCCCAACGTCGAGCGTTGGCGCCAGGCGATCCTGGACCGACCGGCGGTACAGCGCGGCCTCGAGGTGTTGGCGGACCGGCGCCGCCCGGGCCCGATCGACGACAAGGCCCGCGAGATCCTGTTCGGCGCCACCCAGTACCAGCGGCGCTAGCGCAACTTCCATTCAGTCGGAACCGGCCCACTCCCCCGCCCGGCCAGCAGGCGGGATGGTACGCTGTGGGTGGCCGGGCGGGGGAGCGGGCCGGAGCGACGCTTCATGAGTAGAATCTTCGCTAGCCGCACCGTGCCCGCCGGGATGATCCTGCGCCGGATGCGCCGTCGATCTCTTGGTGAGCAACAAGCTCGGGCCGATACCGTTGTCAAGGCTGGCCCGGAGGGCCACCGCCTTCGGCGGCTCACGGCCTTGAGAACGGTATCGGCCCGAGCTCAAAGGCAACCATGAGATCGACGGCGCGGTTTGGCACCTGAGCGACACGAGGCGCGGCGAAATGCTTTGACCTTGCGGGCCCCGCGCCCTAACCATGCGCGCCATGGGCGATGAGGCCGAGGGCAAGCGGGGCGCGGCGCCGGAGACGCTGGCGGCGCAAGGCATGGGCTGGATCGAGCCGGTGACCGGCGCCGTGGCGCCGTCGATTCACGCTGCCACCACCTACGCCCGGGACGAGGCCTACCGGCGCATCGGCAAGGCCGGTTACAGCCGCGACGACAACCCGACCTACGACCAGGCCGAGGCCCTGATCGCGGCGCTCGAGGGCGGCCCGGCGGCGGCCCTGTTCGCCTCCGGCGTCGCCGCTGCCACCGCGGTGTTCCAGGCATTGCGGCCCGGCGACCACGTGGTGGTGCCGGACGTCATGTATTTCGGCCTGCCCAAATGGCTCAAGGAGCATGCGGCGCATTGGGGCCTGGAGGTGAGCTTCGTGCCCACCGGCGAGGTCGATGCCATCGCCGCCGCCCTGCGCCCGGGCAAAACCCGCCTGGTCTGGGTCGAGACCCCGGCCAACCCGACCTGGGCGGTGACCGACATCGCCGCCGCGGCCGAGCTGGCGCATTCCGCCGGCGCCCGGCTGGTGGTGGACAGCACGGCGGCTACGCCGGTCCTGACCCGGCCGATCGAGCTGGGCGCCGACCTGGTCATGCACTCGGCCACCAAGTACCTGAACGGCCACCACGACGTGATGGCCGGCGCCCTGGTGCCGGCCCGCGACGACGAGCTGTGGGCCCGAATCAAGGAGATTCGGTTCCTCGCCGGCGCCGTGCTGGGGCCGTTCGAGGCCTGGCTGTTGTTGCGCGGCATGCGCACCCTGTACTTGCGCGTGCGGGCCTCGTGCGCCAACGCCATGGCGCTGGCCCGGCACTTCGACGGGCATAAGGCGGTCGCGGCCGTGCTCTATCCGGGCCTCTCCGGCCATCCCGGCCACGCGGTGGCGGCGCGGCAGATGACCGGTGGCTTCGGCGGCATGCTGTCGCTTAGGCTCGCCGGCGGCGAGGCGGCGGCGATGACCATGCTGAGCCGGGTGCGCCTGTTCCACCGTGCCACCTCGCTCGGCGGTGTGGAGAGCCTGATCGAGCATCGGGCCACCATCGAGGGCGCGGACACGTTGGTGCCGCGCGATATGTTACGAGTCTCGGTCGGCATCGAGGACGCCGGCGACCTAATCGCCGACCTCGAGCAGGCTCTGGCCGGCCTGTAGAAAGCGACGTCACGGCCGGAGCGGGGGCCGGGATGACCATCGATCTCTACACCTGGCACACGCCCAACGGCCGCAAGGTCTCGATCATGCTGGAAGAGCTGGGCCTGGCTTACAGCGTGCACCCGATCGATCTCCGCAAGGGCGGGCAGCACGACCCGGCGTTCCTGAAAATAAGCCCCAACAGCAAGATCCCGGCTATCATCGACCCGGACGGGCCGGGCGGCGCCCCAATCAACCTGTTCGAGTCCGGCGCCATCCTGATCTATCTGGCGGAGAAGTGTGGGCGGTTCCTGCCCGAGGAGCCGCGCCCCCGGCTCGAGGTGTTGCAGTGGCTGATGTTCCAGATGGGCCATGTCGGCCCGATGTTCGGCCAGGCCCACCACTTCATCCGCTTCGCGCCGGAGCCCGTCCCTTACGCCATCGAGCGTTACAAGACCGAGACGCGGCGGCTCTATGGGGTCATGGACCGACGGCTCAATGAGGTCGGGCATCTGGCCGGCGACTACTCGATCGCCGACATCGCCACTTTCCCCTGGGCGGCCCGCCATCCCTGGCACCAGGTCGAACTCGAGGACTTCCCCAACGTCAAACGGTGGTATGATGCGATCGCCGCCCGCCCCGCCGTGGCGCGCGGCATGGCGGTGCCGGCTTGAGCCCGCCGGGCGCGCAACTAACTCAGGGGGAGGACGATGCGCACCATCCTGCTTTTGGCCGGGCTCGTGCTCGCTGCCGGCTGCTCGCCCAGCAACATCACCCACAACCTGGCCGCGGACGAGGACGGCATCACCATGCGCAAGACCGGCTGGAACCTGGAGCGCGCCGAGGCGGCGGCGCGGGCGCACTGCGAGGACTACGGCAAGGAGGCGGTGCTGGTCTCCTTCGGCGGCTACACCATTCAGTATCGCTGCGCCGAGCGCTCGTGAGCACCGGCGCGCCGCCCCAGGCGTAACATTGACAAGCCCGGCGCCGGCCCAGTAAAACGGCGAGCCGCCGGCCCGGCATCCGCTGCCTCCGCGGAGGGTTGGCAGAGTGGTCGAATGCAGCGGATTGCTAATCCGTCAGGATTAACGTCCTGCGTGGGTTCGAATCCCACACCCTCCGCCATCCGCCTCCGCCAAGGCTTCGGCGGGATGTCGTATCGGTGCCTGAAGGGAGGCGGATGTCACGCCGTAGCTTCGGCGATGGCGGACCTTTCATGCACTACGTTTATGTCCTTCAGAGCGAAATTGATGCGGCCCACTACTATGTTGGTGTGACAACCGACCCGCAGCGACGTTTGCAAGAGCACAACGCCGGAAAATCTGTTCACACAAATAAACATAAGCCGTGGAAGTTTTCTGTCTGCATCGGGTTCTCGGATCGCGCCAAAGCGCACCGGTTCGAGCAATACCTCAAGTCTGGTTCAGGTCGGGCATTCGCCAAGAAACACTTCTGAGTCACCGGAGACCGGTTCGCTTATGACCGCCCGCTCCGCCCCGCCTAAGCCCCCGCGGTTTCCTCCACTGAGGCTTGTCCGACACCTGCCGATCCAGGCCAGGCGCCGCAGCCTCCCCGCTTCGGCAGGCGTCGGACAACCCTTAACAGGAGCCGACATCGTTTTCGGGCGACACCAGATAAATAAGGCGTATGATTGATAGGTGGGATGAGATGCCACGAGCGAATGATGTTTGCCTGGTTCCCAAGGCCCGCATACCGCGAGTCGTAACACCAGGTGCGCCACTCGATCGTCCTGAGGCGCCGTTGACCGAACGACGGAAGGCCGGAAGATGTCCGACGTAGAACGCAAACTCACAACCATCCTTGCCGCTGACGTGGTCGGGTATTCCAAGCTGATGGGCGAAGACGAAACCGGGACTGTGGCGGCGCTTAAGGCCTGCAGATCGATTATCGACAGTGTTATTGCCGAGTACCATGGGCGAATTTTCGGTTCGGCTGGCGATTCTGTACTGGCTGAGTTTCAGAGCCCTGTCCAAGCTGTTTGGTGTGCGACTGAGTTCCAGAAGCTAATTGCTGAACGCAATGCCCATCACTCGTCGGCGAAGCCTATGGAATTCCGCGTTGGGATCAATATAGGTGATGTCATAATTGAGGGGGATAATCTATACGGTGACGGGGTTAACGTTACCGCCCGCCTTCAGGGAGAAGCCAAGCCAGGAGGTATTTGCGTTTCGGCCAAGGTTCACGAAGAGGTTAAGCGCAAGATGGATGTCAGCTTTGTCAGCGCCGGCAAACAGACCTTGAAAAATATCGAAGAACCCGTGGAAATTTTTCACATCCGTCCGTCTGTTGACGCAAAGGCTTCCAATGAAAAAGTAGGCGTAGATGAAGGCCCGGCTACGCTAACTGTGGAAAGGCACAGACCTTATAGAAACCCGACAATTGTTGTGCTACCGGCGACTTTCACGGGCGGCGACGAAGTCCAGGATTTTGCTGAAGGGTTGATAGATGACATATTGGTGGGGCTTGCCAGACACTCGGCAATCACCGCGCTATCACTGGAATCCCACGCGAGTTCCTCCGGCCAGGAGTCGGTGAAGGATGCTCAGCAAGCCGACTATGCACTCAAGGCGAACATTCGCGCCTCCGGGAAACGAATTCGCGTGTCGCTTACGTTGATTGATAATGACGACCAGAGCCAGACCTGGTCAGAGCGTTACGATCGCACCCTCGATGATGTATTCGAGCTTCAAGATGAAATATCACAGAATGTCGTAACTCGCGTGCGAGTGCTGGTCAAGGCAAAAGCTTTCGAACGATTACGAAACGCTGACGACAGCACACTTTCTGTACCGGAACTATTGGACAAGGCTGGGGGCTATCTGGTTCGTTCGTACCGGAACAACAGAGAGATCGAGGCATCTCTTCGTGTCGCGATCGAAAAAGAACCGGAAAACTCGATGGCCAAGGCATGTTTGGCATATTGCCTTTATCGGGAGTGGGAGTTCAATGCTCACGAGATGCCGGCAGAGACCATCGAACAAATCCGTGAACTTGCCAATGCGGGGATTGCACTTGATCCATCAAGCTATTTCGCACGATTGGTAGCTGCATTCGTTCGTCAGGACATTGATGGAGATTTCAATAGCGCGCTGGCTCAGGCCGAATCTTCTGCGTCATTAAACCCAAACTATACTCAAGCGCAGGCAATGATTGCCATCGCCAAAATCTATCTCGGAGAAACCTCAGAGGGGCTAGAGGTGTTGCAAAAAAATATCGAAGCCAACAAGGAAGACCCGCACCGATATCGTCATCGTAGGGAACTTGCAATTGGTCACTTCCTTGATGGAAAGTCTGACGAGGCCGCGAAGATCGCAGCCCGACTTGTGGAAGAGGCGCCCGAGCTCAAACGGAATAAACTGCTCCTCGCAGGTTTTCTTGCGGATAGCGGTCAACTTGAGTCCGCAAGAACACATATCCAACGATTGTTGGAAGAACTACCCGGACTAAGTGTGGAAACCATTAGAATGCCGCGCTTCGGAAATGAAGACCTTGCGAACCGTTTTCGGCAAGGCCTGATTGCTGCCGGATTGCCGGAAATCAGCTCTGTAGTTTCCCTGGATTCGTCGAGGAACTCGGCGTAGCGCATTCTCCGATCACTTGGAATCGGTTCCAGCCCACGTCCCCACCCGGCCACCCACGGGATCGCCTGCCTTCGCCGAAGCGAAGCTCCGGCTTCTCGCAGGCAGATACGCTAGGGGTGGCCGGGTGGGGGCGTGGGCCGGTTCAGCCTGAACGGATAATGCGCTAGCCTCGTCGGTTCAGCGAATGGCCGCTTCGGGTGCCATGCTCCGCTGTCGAATAGCTTTGGCCATCTTGGTCGGCTATTCTTCCTGCTGAGGGAGATCGCGAATGGAGCGCCGCCTCGCTGCGATCTTAGCGGCCGACGTGGTCGGCTACTCGCGCCTCATGGGTGAAGACGATGCGGGGAGGCTCGCCGCGCTCAAGGCGCACCGCACCGAGCTCATCGACCCCAGGATCGCCGAACGACCTACCCCCTCTTGATCCATCGCCGAGGGCCGGAAGAAGCTCGCCGCGCCGCGCAAGCCCTGGTCCGCGCGGCGAAAGCGCCGGCACACCCTTCTCCTGCAATGGCAATTTCAGCCGGTCGCCTGCACGAGGATCCCACGGCAGCCGGCGATGGCCTCAAACCCGTGATTGTCCTGCGGCAACGCTTCACGCGCTCCGATAACCAGGTAGCCTGTTGGCCTGAGCCGCGCCTTGATCTGGCCCAATATGGCGCGCTGCAGGGCTGTGGTGAAGTAGGTGAAGGCGAGATTGCGGCAGAGCACCAGATCGAACGGGCCCTCCGGCATCGCCTCACGGATGTCCTGCAAGACAATGGTTACGTCTTGCCGAAGGGCGGCCGCGACGCAATAGCGCCCGTCCGATATTTCGAACGCCTTCTGGCGCCATGCTTCCGGCATGTCCTTGAAGCTGCCGGGCGGGTAGCAAGCCCGTTCCGCGCGGGCAATCATCACCGGGTCGGCGTCGGTTCCAATGATCTCCCGTCCGACATCCGGAAACTCGGCCCCGACCGCAACATCCCAGAGAATGGCAAGCGTGTAGGCCTCCTCGCCCGAGGCGCAACCGGCCGACCAGCATCGTACGGAGCGGTTCTCCTTACCTGCCTTCACAGCCAGCGCCGGCAACACCGTCTCTCCCAGAATATCGAACACATGCCTGTCCCGGTAAAATCGCGAGACGGTGATGCGGCACAGGCCGTCGAGCATCCGCCACTCGGCTGAATCGGTCCGCAACCGCTCCCGGTACTGCTCGATCGTCTCCAGTTCCAACTCCGCGATCCGCCGCCCCACCCGCTTGCAGACCTGCCGACGCACCTTTCTGAAGCCCGGCCACCGCATCTCCAGCCGCGGCAGCGCCCATTGCAGGAATTGGACACACTCGGCGTCTCTCATTCGAATTTCCGATCGGTCATTTTGCGGGCATGCCCCATTCGCCACATGCGGCGCTTGATGTGTGTCAAACCAGGGCGCGTGCGCTGCGGGTCTGGTCGCGCCCGACCTTGAGTCCGGTGACCGGCTCAGGGTCCGCTTATGTTAAGGGTTGTCGGGCGCCCGCCGAAGCTCCGCCATGACCGATCCGAGCGAAGTCCACCAACGAAAACCATAGATCGCTAGCCTCGAAGGTAAGCCCATGGGGATGACATGAATCAAGGTCGGCTGGCTCCGCATGGGCCAAAATTTGATTTGTCAACTTGGGAGAAGGTCATGATGCCGCCTGAACAAGAGACCCGTTCCGTGCGTGAAGCGGTTGGCGTGTTCGACCGCCCGGAGGATCTCCAGGACGCAATCGACGAGTTGCTCAGCTCTGGCTTCGACCGCGCCGAGCTAAGCCTGCTCGCCGGCGAGCACGCCGTGGAGGAGAAGCTTGGCCACCGATATGAGAAGGTCGACGAATTCGAGGACGATCCGACAGTTCCGCGAACGGCCTACGTTTCGACGGAGTCTCTCGGAGACGCCGAGGGCGGGCTGGTTGCGGGGCTAATGTACGTCGGGGCGACGGCAGCTGCGCAGCGAGGCCGCAGCGGGGATAGTAGATCGCCCCGCGGACCGTTTCGACCACGAGGCCAGCCTGTTCGGCCGGGCCTCGAAGCTCGCGTATGGTGCGGAACCTCCCCTTGCGCCAGAGCGGCGAGCCGAGCCAGCCGCGAATGCGCCGTATTGCCGCCCACGAGCTCCATTTCCCGAGCTCGCCGACGACGAGCCGCCCGCCGGGACGGAGCACCCGCGCCATTTCTCGGAATACCGGGGCCGCGTCTTCGACGAAGCAAAGGACCGTGACCACAACGACGACATCGAATCTTTCGGCCGGAAAAGGCAGATGTTCGGCCACTGCAACCCGGAAATCGAGATCGGCCTGGTATTGCTCCGCCCGCTGTCTCGCCGCCTCGATCATGGCGGTCGACGCATCGACCCCCACGACCTTTGCGTCGCGCTTCCAGAGCTCCACGGCAAGTTGACCGTCGCCGCAGCCCATGTCGAGGATAGTGCGGCCGCTCACGTCGCCTACGAGATCAAGGATGAGTTGGCGCTCGAGACGGTCTGTTATGGCGCCAACCTTGGATGCGCGCCATTCGGTGTAACGTCCAGGCCCGAGGCTCCCGTCGGAGGAACCGAGCTCGGGGTTTCTCGCCATGTGCTACTGCCTTGGACGGAGCCACCAATAGAGAATAGCAGCCGCTTCGGCTTGGGTGCGATGGCCTTCTTCCAGTCGCCTGGCGAGCGCGGGCGCCAAGAACGCGCATGGTGACCGGCATGTCTGCGGGGTCCGGCAATGGGGCGAAGACTCGTCCGACCGGGGTTGCCGGGCCTGTGGAACATGGCTATCTCGGCTATATGGAAAAGGCCACGATTTCCCAGCTGAAGAATCGCCTCAGCGCCTACCTGCGCAAGGTGCGCGCCGGCGAGACGGTGCTGGTGCTCGATCGCGACCGCCCGATCGCCCGCATCGAGCGCATCGGTGGGCTCGATGACGCCGACGCGCGGCTCGCCCGACTCGAGGCCGCCGGCCTGGTCAGCCGTGCAACCGCGCCCCTTCCCATCGAGGTGCTCAAGGCGGACCCCCCGCGCTCCCGGCGCAGCGTCCTTGCGGCGCTTCTCGAGGAGAGGGCGGAAAGCGCGTGAGATTCTGGGACGGGTCGGCGGTGGTGCCGCTGCTGGTCGACGAACCGGCACGCATTCGCCTACTCGACCTCCTCGAGGCCGATGGGAGGCTCATCGTGTGGCGGGGCACCCCCGTCCAATGCGCCTCGGCGATCGCGCGGCGGGAGCGCGAGGGCGACCTCGATACCGTCGCGGCAAACACCGCGCTGGCCCGTCTGGACTAGGCTCCGTCGCTGTTGGCTCTAGCCAAGGGCACCGTGACCGCTGGTCCTGCCAAGCGGGTGGAATACCGCTCAGCGGCTCAGCAAGCGTAAGCCCCTTGGCGCGCCGCCCCTCGAGGACCGCCTCGACGATGTCCAGCGCGAGGCAGGTGAGCGGTAGGAGCCGGCACACGCAGGCGCCCGTCACGCCCTCCTGGAGGGCGAGATTGGTGAACGACCTACCCTCTCTTGATCCATCGCCGGGGCCGGCACCGATCGGTCCGGCCGGTTTCGGCTCGCCAAACTTGATCTAGATCAAGGCGCCCGGCTGGGCGATACGCAAATCTGTTTCCCGACCGAACCCAATGCTGCTCAGAGGCAAGCCATGGCCGTTACCCGGCGCGCCTTTCTCGCCCAATCCGGGGCCCTATCGTTGGCGGCGTATTCCAAGCCCGCCCTGGCATTCAGGGTGTTCGAGCCGGTGGTCAAGGTCGATAATCCGATCGCCTACTACCCCAACCGGGATTGGGAGCGCTTCTACCGCGACATCTACCGCTCGGAATCGAGCTTCACCTTCCTGTGCGCGCCCAACGACACCCACAACTGCCTGCTCACCGCGCGGGTGAAGAACGGGGTCATCACCCGCATCGAGCCGACCCACGGTTACGGCAAGGCGAGCGACCTTTACGGCCTCAAGGCCTCGCACCGCTGGGAGCCCCGCTGCTGCAACAAGGGTCTGAGCCTGATGCGCCGCTTCTACGGCGACCGGCGGGTCAAGGGCCCGATGGTGCGCAAGGGCTTCTACGACTGGTACACCGCGGGCTTCCCGCGTGATGACGCGACCGGCAAGCCGCCGGAGAGGTTCTTCGATCGCGGCAAAGACAGCTGGCTCAAGCTGACCTGGGACGAGGTCGCCGACATCATCGCCAAGGCCATCATCGACATCGCGCAGACCTATTCCGGGGCCTCCGGGCGCCGCCGCCTGGAGGCGCAGGGGCATTACGCGGCGGCCATGCTGGACACCATGCAGGGCGCCGGCACCCAGGCGCTCAAGTTCCGCGGCTCGATGCCGTTCATCGCCGTCAACCGCTACACCTCGCCCTACCGCATGGCCAACATGCTGGCCCTTCTGGACGGTCATCTGCGCGGCACCGGCGCCGGCAACGCGCTCGGGGCCCGCGGCTGGGACAACTACGCCTTCCACACCGATCTCGCCCCCGGCCATCCGATGGTCACGGGGCAGCAGAACACCGACTTCGATTTGTGCCTGTGGGAGTACTCGAAGCTGATCGTGCTCTGGGGCATGAACGCTTTCACCACCAAGATGCCGGACTCCCACTGGCTCACCGAGGCGCGGATCAAGGGATCGAAGGTGGTGGTCATCTCCAACGACTACTCGCCGACGGCGCGGGCCGCCGACCGGCTCATCGTGCTGCGCACCGGCACCGACACCGCCTTCGCCTATGCGCTCGCCTACGTGATCATGAAGGAGGAGCGCTACCGGAAGGACACCGTGCTCGGCTTCACCGACATGCCGCTGCTGGTGCGCATGGACACCAAACAGGTGCTGCGCGCCCGTGACATCATCCCGGACTACCAGCCGCGGCCCTTGCGCAAGTCCAAGGTATTCAAGCCCGGCGACAAACTGCCGCCGTTCTTCAAGCAGGACCGGCAGTACATCCCCGAGGCCATGCGCAACGAGACCATGAACGACTTCGTGGTCTGGGACCAAAAGCGCGGGCGGCCGGAGGTGGTGACCCGTGACGAGGTCGGCGTCCATTTCCTGGCCAAGGACTTGGACGTAGCGCTGACCGGCAGCTACCGGGTCCGCATCGTCGACGGTGCCGACGTCGAGGTGCGGCCGCTGTTCGGAGTCTACCTGGAGCTGTTCGAGCGGAACTACCGGCCCGAGCTGGCCGAGCAGATCACCGGCGTGCCGGCGGCAACCATCGAGAGCCTGGCCCGCGAGATCGCCGCCCACCCGCGCCAGACCAAGATCACCCAGGGCATGGGGGTCAACCAGTATCAGCACGCCGACCTGAAGGATCGCGCCATGTTCCTGGTGTGCGCGCTCACCGACAACGTGGGGCGGCTTTCAGGCAACATCGGGTCGTACGCCGGCAACTTCCGCCTGCCGCTGTTCAACGGCGCCGGGCAGTACCTGGCCGAGAACCCGTTCGACGCCGAGCCGGATCCTAAGAAGCCGGCCCGGGTGAAGTTCTACTGGCGGGCGGAGTCGGCCCATTACTACTCGCACGACGACCACCCGCTGGTCATGGGCGACAAGGTGCTCACCGGCAAGACCCACATGCCGACGCCGACCAAGTTCACCTGGTTCGTGGATGCCAACTCGATCCTGGGCAACGCCAAGTGGAAATACAACATCGTCATGAACACCCTGCCCAAGATCGAATGCCTGATCACCAACGAGTGGTGGTGGTCGCTCACCTGCGAGTACTCGGACATCGTGCTCGGGGTCGACGCCTGGAACGAGAACAAGTACTGGGATATCGCCGGCTCGGTGACCAACCCGTTCGTCACCGTGTGGCCGAAGACCGGCCATCGCCGCCTGTTCGACACCCGCAACGACGTCGAGACCTTTGCCCAGGTGGCGGTGCGCCTGGCCGAGCTCACCGGTGATAGGCGGTTCAAGGACTATTGGCGGTTCGCCATCGAGGGGCGGCCGGAGGTCTACGTCCAGCGCATGATCGACGCCTCGTCGAACCTGCGCGGCTATCGGCTGGAGGACATCGCGGAAAAGGCGCAGCAGGGGGTGCCGAGCCTGATCATGACCCGCAGCTACCCGAAATACGTCGGCATCGATCAGTCCGACGAGCACCAGCCCTGGTACACCAAGAGCGGCCGACTCGAGTTCTATCGCGAGGAGCCGGAGTTCATCGAGGCCGGCGAGAACCTGCCCGTCTATCGCGAGCCCGTCGACTCGACCCAGTTCGAGCCGAACGTGATCGTCGCCCATCCGCATCCCTTGCTCGAGCCAGTGCGGCCCGAAGACTACGGCCTCGACGCCGAGGCGGCGCTCACCTCGAGCGAGCACCGCCAGGCGCGCAACGTCCTGGTGGCGCCGGAGAGGCTCACGCGAACGTCGCATCCGTTGAAGACGAGCTTCGGCGCCAGCCACATCGTGCATACGCCGAAGTACCGTCACGCGGCGCACACCACCACTGGCGACACCGACATCACCGTGCTGCTGTTCGGCCCGTTTGGCGACGTGTACCGCCGTGACAAGCGCAAGCCGTTCGTCTCCGAGGCCTATATCGACATCCATCCGGACGATCTGGCCGACCGGGGGATCATGGACGGCGACTACGTTTGGGTCGACGCCGATCCCCAGGATCGGCCGTTCGCCGGCTGGCAGGAGCGAGCCGAGGACTATCGGGTGGGGCGTATGCTGATCCGCGCCCGCGCCTCCAACAACACGCCGCGCGGCGTGGCCAAGATCTGGTTCAACATGTACGGCTCGTCGCACGGCACGGTTAAGGGCACCCGGGTGAACGCCAACGGCCTGGCCCGCAACCCCGACACGCAGTACCAGTCGCTGTACCGCAGCGGCAGCCATCAAAGCGTCACCCGCAGTTGGCTGAAGCCCACCTACATGACCGATTCCCTGGTGCGCAAGAACCTGATGGGCCAGGTCATCGGCCAGGGCTTCGCGATCGACGTGCATGGCGCGATCGGGGCGCCGCGCGAGGCGCTCGGCAAGATCACCAGGGCCGAGGCCGGCGGTATCGGCGGCACCGGAAGCTGGCGCCCGGTGACTTTGGGCCTCAGGCCGATGCGGCCCGGGCCGGCGCTCGAGAAGTTCCTGCGCGCCGGCTACGTGACGGTCGGGTAGGGGAGCCCACGATGCCCAACGCCTACAACTGGCAGATCCGGCGTGAGGTCGACTACCCGTACGAGCACGAGCGGCCGGCGCGGCAGTTCGCCATGGTCATGGACCTCAACAAGTGTATCGCCTGTCAGACCTGCACCGTCGCCTGCAAGACTACCTGGACCCCCGGACGCGGCCAGGAATACCACCTATGGAACAACGTCGAGACTAAGCCCTACGGCTTCTATCCCATGGGCTGGGACATCCGTCTCCTCGACCTCCTGGGCGACGAGCAAAGCTGGGTCGACGGCGTCTATGAGGGCCGCACCGTGCTCGATGCGCCGGACGGCCAGCGGGTGCTTGGCTGGATGCCGGACGAGCGGGACTGGGCCAACCCCAACATCGGGGAAGACGAGATCAACCAGCCGGTCGACGTCGGCACCGTCCTCGACGGCTTTCCGCACGCGGCATGGATGTTCTACCTGCCCAGGATCTGCAATCACTGCACCTATCCGGCCTGCGTCGCCGCCTGCCCGCGCCAGGCCATCTACAAGCGCCAGGCCGACGGCGTCGTCCTCATCGACCCCGAGCGCTGCGAGGGCTACCAGGAATGCGTCGCCGCCTGTCCCTACAAGAAGAGCCTGTTCAACGCCGTGGCGCGGGTGTCGCAGAAGTGCATCGGCTGCTTCCCGAAGCTCGAGAACGGCTATCAGCCGCAATGCGTGACCAGCTGCATCGGCCGCATCCGCCTGCAGGGCTACCTAAGCCGGCCCGACGCGGTGCGTCCGGACAACCCGATCGACTTCCTGGTGCATGTGAAGAAGGTGGCCTTGCCGCTGTATCCGCAGTCGGGCCTGGAACCGAACGTCTATTACGTGCCGCCGATACACGTGGCGCGCGAGTTCCTGGAACAGATGTTCGGCCCCGGGGTCCGGCAGGCCATCGCCACTTATGAGGCCATGCGCAACGGCGCCGAGCCCGAGCTTCGCGGGCTGTTGCACTTGTTCGGCTCGACACCTCGCATCCCGCACCGCTTTCGCCTGGTGGGCGAGGAGGTGGTCGCCTACGACGACGCCGGCGTCGAGCTGGTCCGGGTGCCGTTGCGCGAGCCGTTCCAGGAGAGACCGCAGTATGACGAGCGATTCGACGTCGTCCGTCAGGACATCCCGTGAGGCTTGGCGATGTTGAGGCATCGGCTCAGCGTTCTTGCTCTCGCCCTCGCCGCGGCGCCTGCCGCCCTGGCGCAGGATGTCCTGGTCTCGCCGCGGGTGGCGGAGGGCCTGCCGCTGGACCCGGACGCCGCCCTGTGGGAGCGGGCGCCGCGCATCACGGTAGAGCTCGCCGCACAGGCGATAACCACACCCGTCGCCACGGAAGACTCAGTGAGCGAGATCACGGCGCAGAGCCTCAACGACGGCGTGGAGATCGCCTTTCGCCTGACCTGGACCGACCCCGCCGCGGATCGCTTCCAGACCGTCGGGCGGTTCTCCGATGCGGTCGCCGTGCAGATCCCCTACCGGCCGAGCGACGAGGTTCCGGTCACCATGGGGGGCGAGGGTGAGCGGGTCCTGATCCTGCACTGGGCCGCGTTCCGGCAGGAGAACATCGAGCACGGCTTTGCCGACGTGGCCAAGCTGCATCCGAACTATGCCTACGACTGGTATCCGCACGCCGCCCCGCCCTACCGATACCCGGCGGATTGGCACAACCAGTACGCCCTCAACTACATCGGCGGCGAGAAGGTGTTTCGTAAGAACACCCTGAAGACCCCGGTGCGCGAGGTGGTGGCCGAGGGGTTCGGCTCCTCCACCTGGAAGGACGTACAGCGGGCCGAGGGCACCGGCGTGCATCGAGACGGCCGCTGGCAGGTAGTGATCAAGCGGCGCTTCAACGAAGAGAACACCAGCAATCCCGATTGGGGCGCCGGCCGCCAGACCTTCGTCACCTTCGCGGTGTGGGACGGCGCCCGCCACCAGCGCGGCGCGCGCAAGTCTCTCGGCTATGCCTGGATCACGCTCAAGATCGAAGGTAGCTAGGATGTCCCGGCAAGCGGCACGCCCTGCCCCGGCACCCGGCGCTCCCAGCGCCGATGATGCGGCCGAGGCCGCGCGCGCCTTCTGTTACGCCTTTCTCTCCCATGCCTTCGGCTACCCCGGGGCCGCGTGGCTGCGCCGGCTGCGAGACGGTCTCGATGACCTGACAACCGCCGTGCGGGTGCTCGGGCTCGAGTCCTCGGCCGCTGGCCTGACCGAGGCGCTGGCAGAGGCCGAGGGCCACCTGCCACGGCTCGCCGGCCTCCATAACGCGTTGTTCGCGACCGGGCTTGCGGCACCCGCCGCCGAGACCGCCTACGAGCTCGACAAGGCGGCGCGGCGGGCGGCCGAGCTTGCCGACATCCAGGGGTTCTACGGCGCCTTCGGCATGCGCCTGGCGGCACCGATCGAGCCGGACGGCGTGGTGACCGAGCTGGAGTTCCTGGGCATCCTCGTGCAGAAGCGACTCTACGCCCGCCGCGCCGGCCACACGGAGGGCGAGCGGATCTGTACCGCGGCCTATGAAGCCTTCCTGGCGGATCACCTGGGACGCTGGTACGGCCAGTTCCTGGAAAGACTGGGACAGGCAACCGACGAGCCCTATTACCTTGAGCTCGGACGGCTCATGGCCGCCTTCCTCGACCGCGAGTGCCAGGCCCTTGATGCCCGGCCGAGCCCGCTTTGCGCGTATGCCAAGGAGACGGTGGAGAGCACCACCTGGCCGTGCCCCACGGGGTGCGGCGCCTCGGCCTAGGGCGTTATCCGTCCGGTTGGCTGCAGCCGTTCGACGTAAGTGGATACCGCTGTAGCGCAGGCGGGGCTCTCGACTCCGACGTCATCGCGGTGGAGCCGGGCGGCGGCCTGGCGACCGCCCCCGGCCCGCCGGCAAGGTTCGACATGACGAAGCCGCAACGAATCGGGGAAAAACATCCGGCGCCGCGACGGTGACCGTGCGGCGCGATCACTCCCACTGTGGTCGGGGCGGCGAGTGCCGCCCCGCGACGCGTCCGACTAAGGGGCCCGATGCCGGTCGTTCAGGCCGCTTGCTTGGTCATCTGGGTGGCCACGCGCTGCGACACCCAGCCGAGCAACGCGCCGATCACCATCGACACGATCAGCAGAATACCCGGATTGGCGAAGCTGAACACAAGCAGGTTGTCCAGGGACAGTCCCGTATGGGCAACGACCGCGGCGTAGCCGTAGACATGGGCCGGAAACACCGGGAGCTGCTCCCAGCCCGACACCACCACCAGGACGAACAAGCCAACGCCGACCACTACCGCCGGCCATAAGGAGGGCAGGCCCGGGATGGAGACCGGAACGTTGGCCAGGATCAGCAGCACGATCCACGCGATGATGATGCCGAAGATGTTGCCGACGATCGTCTTCCTAAGTGCCGGGTCGTCGCCGCCGGTGTGGAAGAAGCAAGCCCAGGCGAGGAACGCGGCCCATACCGAAAGGAACCCCGGTGCGAGAAGGGCAACAAACGTCCAGATTGCGCCCAGAACCGCGATGCTTAGGGAAAGAGCGACGGTTTGTGGCATGTCGAACCTCCTTCTCGTTCTGATTCGACGAAACGCATTCGCCTTGCCGCAGGACCATCGCGCGGTCGAAACCGCCGCTGACCCTCAAACGAAGCCGAATTTTCCCCTATTAGGTCCGTCGAACGCGCGAACCATAGCACAAATCGGCGCACCATCGTCAACGACTGTCGTCCGCCCCGGCGCTGCCCCATGTTCCGCAGCCGTGAAGCGGTGGATCGCCTCGCGAGTCCCCGACGCCGGCGGAATCACACGCCTGGAACAATCGGCGCAGGGGGCGGTGAGCTTGCGTGTCGTGATAGTCGTTTCAGAAAAACTACTCTGATAGCGAGTGTATCGACGCAGCCCGAGGGATCGACGCCCGACCGCCTGGTGCGAGGGCCCCCCTACATGACCTCGGCGACCATCCCGCCGCCGGCCGCGGGCTGGTCTTCGCCTCACGCGCGGCTCGGGGCCTGCATCTGCTTGATCGCCGCGAAGGCTTGCGGCAAGGTTCGGTTCGCCGCGGCCCGCGCCAGGGGGATCGGCGAGCAGCTCGGCGTCGACCGGGCGAGTGAGGTACACCGGGATTTCACAGAGGAGGATCGGTTATGAGAAAGGGTGCGAGCGCCGAGATTGACGAGGCGAATGAGGTTAGTGAAGCGCAGATCGCGGTGCACTGGAAGGAAGAGGAACGGATCCAACCCTCACCCCGATTCGTCGCCCAGGCGAACCTGACCGACCCGGCTGTCTTCGACCGGTTCAGCCTCGACAATTTCCCCGAGTGCTTCAAGGAATATGCCGACCTGTTGAGCTGGTACAAGTACTGGCACACCACCCTCGACACCAGTGACGCCCCGTGCTGGCGGTGGTTCGTCGGCGGCCGCATCAACGCCAGCTTCAACTGCGTCGACCGGCACCTGGCCCGGCACAAGAACAAGGCAGCCATCCACTTTGTCCCGGAACCCGAGGACGAGCCGCCCGTCCCCGTGACCTACCAGGAGCTCTATGTGCGGGTGAACGAGTTCGCGGCGTTGCTACGCGACTTCGCCGGCCTCAAGGCGGGCGACCGGGTGACCCTTCACATGCCGATGATCCCGGAGCTGCCGGTGACCATGCTCGCCTGCGCCCGGCTCGGGGTGATTCACTCCGAGGTGTTCGGCGGCTTCAGCGGTCAGTCCTGCGCCGACCGGATCGTGGATTCCGGAAGCACGGTGCTGATCACCGCCGACGGCTACCACAGGAACGGCTCGCTCATCGACCACAAGGCCAACGCCGACATCGCCGTCGAGGCGGCCAAGGGACTAGGCCAAACGGTCGACAAGGTGCTGATCTGGCAACGCTATCCCGGAAAGTCGACATCCAAGACGCCGCTGGTGGAGGGCCGGGACTTCATCGTCAACGAGGTGCTGAAGGACTTCGCGGGCAAGAAGGTGGATCCTGTCCCCCTGCCGGCCGAGGATCCCCTGTTCCTCATGTACACCAGCGGCACCACCGGGAAGCCCAAGGGGTGCCAACACAGCATCGGCGGCTATCTTTCCTACGTGGCCGGCACCTCGAAGTACATCCAGGACATCCATCCCGAGGACGTCTATTGGTGCATGGCCGATATCGGCTGGATCACCGGCCATTCCTACATCGTCTACGGCCCATTGGCGCTCGCCGCTTCATCGGTCATCTACGAGGGCGTGCCCACTTACCCGGATGCGGGGCGGCCGTGGCGGATCGCCCAGCGGCTGGACGTGAACATCTTCCACACGGCGCCGACGAGCATCCGGATGTTGCGCAAGGCCGGCCCGGAGGAGCCGAGGAAGTACGACTACCACTTCAAGCACATGACCACCGTCGGCGAGCCGATCGAGCCCGAGGTGTGGAAGTGGTACTACGAGGTGGTCGGCAAAGGGGAGGCGGTCATCGTCGATACCTGGTGGCAGACCGAGAACGGCGGGTTCCTGTGCAGCACGGTGCCGGCGTTGCATCCAATGAAGCCGGGGAGCGCCGGCCCCGGGGTGCCGGGCATCCATCCGGTGATCTACGATGAGGACGGCAACGAGGTCGAGGCCGGCTCTGGCAAGGCGGGAAACATCTGCATCCGCAATCCGTGGCCGGGGGCCTTCCAGACCATCTGGGGCGACCGGGAGCGCTACGTCGCCACCTATTACGCCCGCTACTGCAAGGATAAGAACAGCAAGGACTGGCGCGACTGGCCGTATCTCGCCGGCGACGGCGCCATGCAGGCCGAGGACGGCTACTATCGCATCCTGGGCCGGTTGGACGACGTAATCAACGTTGCCGGCCACCGGCTGGGGACCAAGGAGCTGGAGTCCGCGGCGCTGACCGTCGACGACATCGCGGAGGCCGCCGTGGTGCCGGTGGTGGACGAACTCAAGGGCCGGGTCCCCGAGATCTACGTCGCGCTCAAGCCCGGCTTCGAGGCGGGGCCGGACACCGAGACCAAGGTCGTCAAGGCGATCGAGCATACCATCGGCAAGATCGCCCGGCCGAAGCATGTCTACGTCGTCCCCGACATGCCCAAGACCCGTTCCGGCAAGATCATGCGCCGGGTGTTGGCGGCGATCTCCAACAGACTGGACATCGGCGACGTCATGACCCTGGCCAACCCGGACGTGGTCGAGACGGTCCGGGTGCTGGTTCAGGGAGAGGAGAAGGTGGCGATCCGTAAGGGCCCGGAGGACATCGAACGCTTCGGCCAGGAAGGCTGAACGAACCCTAGGGCAGCATCCAATTACGTGGAAGCACTCCAGCCTGGACGGATGACGCCCTAGGGACCGGCGCCGCGCGAGCGAGGCGGGCGGCGATCAGTCGCCGCGGTCGATCCCGGCGGACAGGGTCTCGATTGCGGCGGTGAGGAGGGCGCGGTCGAGTTGCGGCGGGATGCCCCGGTATCTGCAGCTGGCGATGGCGTGCTCGACGATGAAACGGGGGTGTTGCCACGCCAGGTGCCGGCCGTTGGCGGCATTCTCCCCGTCGAACACGAACCCGCTGATGTCGGCGGCCATCGACAGGTTCTGGGCCGCGCATTCGCGCTCGAGCAGGTGAACGAATTCGTGGGGCGAAGGCGGATCCACGCTGACCCTGTAGGCTATCCGCCCGAGCAGTCCGGAGTCCAAGACGTCGTGGAGCGGTTGGCTGGTGCAGAAGATGGCCAGCGCATCTGCGGGGAAGGTAATCCGGTCGCCGTTCTTGAGGGTCAGTAGATCGGACCGCTCATCGGCCGGAACCGTCCACCGGTTCAGGATCTCTATCGATCTCGCCCGTTGTAAGCCGAAATCCTCGACCACGATCACCCCGCCGCATGCCTTCATGTGGATCGGCGCCTCGTGGCACTGCGCCTCCCGGTGATATTTGAGCTCCAGCATGTCCGGTGCCAGCTCGACACCGGTCGTCACCACCGGACGGCGACAGCACACCCAGCGGCGATCCATGGTGCTTTGTCGGATCGTCCGAATGCCGTCCGCGTCGCCGTCCCCGGCGAACTGCGAGTGTTGCGCCTGGTGGACCGTGGGGTCGAATACCTTGATGATCTGGCCGCCGACCTCCAGGCAATACGGGACATAGATCAGCTGCCGGAAGCTCCGCCCGATCCCGGCGGCGATCGACGACTTGCCGTTCCCCGGCGGCCCATGGAGCAAAATGGACTGCCCGGAGTTCACCGCCGGTCCCAGCTTGTCGAGCAGGCGGTCCGGCGTGACGAGATGGGAAAGACCCTCCGACAACGCCTGGCTGTCGATACGATCCCTGGTAATAGGCTGCTTCTTGACCTGCGCTTGAAAGGCCGACAGGGGCACCGGCGTCGGGCCGACATAGGCCTGCTGGGCGAGGGCCTCCACCGCGCGTTGCCGGCCGTTGGCGCTGAGCGCGAATTGCATGCCCGTGGTGGTGTTAGGTCGGGCGGAAGATCCCAGGGCTTCGATCCACTGACGTACCTGCGCGTGCTGCAGCAGTCGTTGCACGATCACCGGCGGTAGCTTTAGCCGCTCGACTATCTCGGGCTCGCTTTCCAGGTCGCAGGCGTACATGGTCTTCAGCATCAACGTCACCAGGAAGTTCATGCCCAACCCGGTGTCCTCGACCGACTTGGGCCAGAGCGGGCGACGGTTGATGACGTCGTCCAGTTGCTCGCTCGCGATGACGCCGAGCGCCACCAGACACTGCCCCAAGGGCTCGCCGGTCTCCTTGCGTCGTGCCACGCCACGCTCGACGTCTCGAAGCCCCACCAGCCTTTCGGCAACCAGATGCTCGCTCAGCAACATCTCCGGCA
>JBHICX010000004.1:0-23296 GCA_046759805.1 Kiloniellales bacterium
TCGAAGTCCTCGAAGACGCGCCGATCGGCTTCTACTCCGTCGACGCCGAGGGCCGGTTTCTGCTGGTCAACCAGACGCTCGCGACCTGGCTGGAGACCACCCCCGAGGAGCTGGTTGACGGCGGGATGCGCCTGCACGACGTGATCGCCGACGAGCTGCCGCCGGGCCTCGCGCCCTACGACCCGTTCGCCGCCACCGGGCCGGAGATCGGCGACGTCACCCTGCGCGGACGCCGCGGGCGCCTGTTCCAGGTACACATCACCCAGAGCCTGGTGCCTGCGCCGGCCGGCCCCGGCGATGCCGCGACGGGCCTGCGCACCCGCTCGGTGGTCCGCGACCTGACCCCGCAGCGCCAATGGGAGCAGGCGCTGGACCGCTCCGAGCACCACTTCCAGAGCTTCTTCGAGCAGGCGCCGGTGGGCATCGCGGTGATCGATCGCGAGGGTGAGCTCAAGGAGTGCAACCGGGCGTTCCGGGCCATGGTCGGGGCGCCGGACGGGGCACCGGATGAGGCCGATGCATTGCTTGGCCGCCCTGTCGGCGAGGTCATCGACGAGCGCGATCGCCGCGAGGTCATGGCGCGCCTGGCCGACGCCGTGCGCGGCAAGGGTGAGAGCAGGCCGCCGATGCAGGTGCGGATGGCCGGCGTCGACCGCCTGGTGGCGGCGCTGTTCATCAGCCGCATGGAGCACCCGGCGGAGGGGGTCTATGGGCTCATTCTGCATTTCATCGAGGTGACCGAGCAAAGGAACCTGGAGCTGCGGTTCGTCCAGTCGCAGAAGATGCAGGCGGTCGGCCAGCTGGCCGGTGGCGTGGCGCACGACTTCAACAACCTGTTGACCGCCATGATCGGTTTCTGCGACCTGATGCTGCTGAGGCATCGGCCCGGCGAGCAGACCTTCGCCGACATCATGCAGATCAAGCAGAACGCGAACCGGGCCGCCAACCTGGTGCGCCAGTTGCTGGCCTTCTCACGCCAGCAGACCCTGCAGCCGCGGGTGCTCGACGTCACCGATGTGGTGAGCGAGCTGTCGAACCTGCTGCGGCGCCTGATTGGGGTCGGCGTCGAGCTGAAGATGGTGCACGGCCGAGACCTCGGCCCGGTCAAGGTGGACGCGAACCAACTCGAGCAGGTGATCATCAACCTGGTGGTCAACGCCCGCGATGCCATGCGGGACGGGGGCACGGTCACCATCCGCACCGCCAACGAGACGCTGGAGGCGCCGATCCGGCGCGGCGAGGACATCATGGAGCCGGGCGAGTACGTGGTGATCGAGGTTTCCGACACCGGCCACGGCATTCCCGGCGAGATCATCGACCGCGTCTTCGACCCGTTCTTCTCGACCAAGGAGGTGGGGGCGGGCACCGGGCTCGGCCTGTCGACCGCCTACGGCATCATTCGCCAGACCGGCGGCTTCATCACGGTGGACAGCTCGACCGATCCGGACCACCACGGCACCGGCTTTCGCATCTACCTGCCGCGTTACACCGGGGAAGCGGCGGGCGCCAGCGCCGAGGGCGAGCTGGCGGCGGCCGGCGATCTCACCGGCGCCGGCACGGTGCTGGTGGTCGAGGACGAGGACCCGGTGCGTCTGTTCTCGGCCCGGGCGCTGCGCAGCAAGGGCTACCGGGTGCTGGAAGCCCGGACCGGCGAGGCGGCGCTGGAGCTCATGGATCACCAGGCCGCGGAGGGCGCGGCGATCGACCTGTTGATCACCGACGTGGTGATGCCGCAGATGGACGGGCCGACGCTGGTCACCCGGGCAAGGGCGAAGCTGCCCGGCATGCGGGTGATGTGCATGTCGGGCTACGCCGAGGAGGCCTTGTCGGAGCGCATCAAGCTCGCAGGCGACGTCCACTTCTTGTCGAAGCCGTTCACCCTCAAGCAGCTGGCGGCCAAGGTGAAGGAAGTGATGACCAGCCCGGCGGGGCAATAGCCGCCCGCCTGCGGCCCGAAGCCTCCCGCCTTCGCGAAGCCTGCTTCGGCGGGCGAAGGAAGGTCGGCGGACGGGCCGGGCGCCGCACCCCCCTTATCGACCGCCGTCGCCGACGATGCTGAAGGGGGCCCAGAACAAGGGGTGGGCGTAGCTGTAGAGCATGCGGCCGGAGGTGTCCTTGAAGCCGCCGTCGTCCATGAGCCCCAGCATCGCCCGGCGCAACGCCTCGGCGCGGTCGAGGCCCGGGTCCGCCGCCTGGCGCCGGAAGGTGTCGGTGGTCAGCGCCCTGGCCGCGTCCGAGTGCACCGGCCAGTTGCTGACCAGTAGCGCCCGGGTGCCGGCGTAGAAGAACGCCCGGCCCAACACCGGACGCGGCCTCGGCTCCAGGCCTATGGTGCACTCTCAGCGCCTGAAATCACGATCGGGCGGGGTTACCCATTTCCAGATCAGCCCGATAGTGGGCGAATCGCGACCTACTGCACCGATTTTAACCCCGGATTCGTCGTCAAGTGCCCTTTGTGCTATCATCATTGGCAATCGAGTGGAGTCATCTAAGACAACCGGTCTTGGATCAGGCTGGTCAGGTTATCGAGCAATGCTGCGCGACTGATAGATGTCTCCCGTCGGCCTGTCGCTACGGCTTGGAGGTTAACTGTGGCTCCGGGGATATTGCGCTATTCCGTAGTTACGTTGCTGTTCCTGTCGAGCGTTAGTCCTGCCTTGAGCGCTAGCCCATTCGACGGCGAATGGACGGGCGAAGCATCGGAAATCTGTCAGTTGGTTTCGCAAAAGGTCACTGTGCGAGCGACAGTAACCGACGGTCACGCGGTGGGGACCATTGAAATGGGCGGCACTAAATTGTTTGAGTTTGAAAAAGATATAAAGATGAATGGAGACGTATCGTTCTATTTGGAATCGAAACGAAGCCTAAACACGACCAGCAGCAGGCTTGGGTTACCAGACTCGCACTATTTCCTCACCGGAACCTTTGCCTTCGATCGGTTTGAAGGGAAGATCGGCGGACCAGGAGGTGGGCCGGTGGTGGCCGGAGGAGGCAGTGTCTATTGCGCTGCGGACAAGGTGGTGTTGACGCGCATGTCGTCGGGCGCCGGGGAAGCAGCATCGACCGGGGGCTCGCTTGAGGAAGCCCGGGCACAGGCCGAGGCGGAGGCAAGGCGGCGATATGAAGCCGAGTTGACCAAGCTTCAGCGGGAACGGAAGACAGCGCTCGCTAAGGCACAGCAAGAAGCGCGCGCACAAGCGGAGGCGGAAGCCCGGGAGCGTTACGAGGTCGAGCTGAAGAAGCTCGAGGAGGAGAAGACGGCGTCGCTCGCGAAGGCACGAGCCGAGGCCGGAGCAAGGACCGAAGCGGAGGTGCGGCAGCGTTACGAGGCGCAGCTGAGCAAGCTCGAGGAGGAAAGGACCGCGGCCCTTGCCAAGGCGCAACAGGAGGCCCGCGCGAAGGCAGAGGCAGAAGCGCAGCAGCGTTACAAAGCCGAACTAAGGAAACTGAAAGAGCAGCAGGCGGCGGCCCTTGCCCGAGCCGAGCAGCGCGCACGCGCCGCGGCGCTGGCACCCACTGACGAACGGACTATCCGCAACGTGCAGACGGCTCTCGCCATGCTTGGCCATTATCAAGGCGAGGTGGATGGCCAATTCGGCCCCGCCTCCCTGGCCGCCGTGACGGCCTATCAGTCGGCACTGGGTGCCCCCGCCGACGGCCGACTGACCACGGACCAACTGATGTCGCTTTTGCTCGACGCGCAGGAACAAGCCCGTCAGCCGGCAGGTGCGACGGCCTCGACGCCGGAGTTCCAGCTCGATTTCGGCAACTACCACGCCCTGGTCATTGGGATCGATGACTATCAGGAGCTTGACAAGCTGAGGAACGCGGTGGCCGACGCCACTGCGGTCGCCGAAGTGCTGCGTGATGCCTACGGTTTTGAAACGACGCTGCTGACCAATCCCACGCGAGAGGACATTCTTAGGTCTGTGAACGAGCTGCGTAGGGAGCTGACCGAGGAGGACAATCTAATCGTCTATTATGCAGGCCACGGCGTAATTGACCGGGAAGTTGACGAAGGCTACTGGCTGCCAGTCGACGCGAAACGGGACGACAACACTGAGTGGCTGGGCAACGAGCGCATTACTCGCAGCCTGCGCGCGATCCAGGCCAAGCATGTGATGGTGGTTGCCGACTCCTGCTATTCTGGCTCTTTGGTGCGGGGTACGCGTGTACAACTGAAGACGGGCGCCGACCGGGTGGAATGGATCAGCCGGATGAACGAGCGACGTTCCCGGACGGTCCTGACCTCGGGTGGGCTGGAGCCGGTCGTTGATGTCGGCGGGGGCGGCCACTCGGTTTTCGCCAAGGCGTTCCTGACGGCGCTGACCGAGAACCGTGGCGTAATGGAAGGTCAAGAGCTGTTCGAGAGGCTGAAGCGGCCGGTGGTCATCGACGCCGACCAGACGCCCGTTTACTCGGACCTTCGCAAGGCCGGCCACGAGGACGGCGATTTTCTGTTCGTGCGCCGCTAGGCCGCGCCGCCATCGACCTATTGATCACCGACGTGGTGATGCCGGAGAACGACGGGCCGACCCTGATTGCCCGGGCCCGGGAGAAGCTCACCGCCAAGGTGAAGGAGGTAATGGCGGCCCCGCCCGGGTAACCGCCTTGGTCCTCATCGGCCGCCGTCGCCGACGATGCTGAAGGGGGCCCAGAACAAGGGGTGGGCGTAGCTGTAGAGCATGCGGCCGGAGGTGTCCTTGAAGCCGCCGTCGTCCATGAGCCCCAGCATCGCCCGGCGCAACGCCTCGGCGCGGTCGAGGCCCGGGTCCGCCGCCTGGCGCCGGAAGGTGTCGGTGGTCAGCGCCCTGGCCGCGTCCGAGTGCACCGGCCAGTTGCTGACCAGTAGCGCCCGGGTGCCGGCGTAGAAGAACGCCCGGCCCAGTCCGGACACCGCCTCGGCGCCGGCCCCGGCGGCGGCGCCGGTGTTGCACGCCGACAAGACCGCCCAGTCGGCGTTAAGCTTGAGCCCCAGGATCTCGCCCATGGTCAACAGTCCGTCGCCGTCGACCTTCGCGACATCCGGCGCGCTCAACGCCAGTGCCGGTTGGGTGAGCCCGTTGAGATCGCCCGGCACTAGGCCGTGGGTGGCGAAGGCGAGCACCTTGTAGCCGAACAGGTCCAGGGTCTTCACCATCTTCTCGTTGGCCTTCCGGCCCAGGAACACGTCCCGGGTCGGGTCGGCGTTAAGCGCCACGGCGATGCTGCGCAGCTCGTCGGCGGTGTCCGGCAGCCGCGGCAGCAACGCCAGATCGGCGCTATCCACCTCGCGCGTGCTCGGGGCACTGCGCAACGCGATCGGCATGCCTCTTGTGGTGACCGCCGCCACGCTGGCAGCCGCCTTGGCGTCCGCCGCCTGGGCGGCGCTGAACAACGGGTCGCCGAAGCCGACGAAGGGCCGCCGCGCCGGATCACCCGGCGGCAGCCGGCGCAAGGCGGTGAGCGAGGTGACCGAGGGCACCAGCGTGACCGCGTGGCTGCGCGCCAGCCAGGGCAGCTTGCGGTATTTGCTGAACAGCGGTCCGGTCTCTGCTCCCAACTCGCCGGGCGCCGTCAGCAGCACCGACAGCGGCAGCAGCCCCAGCGGCCCATGCGCCACCACCACCAGGTTGTTGGCCAGCTTCCATGTCGCCGCGGCCGGCGCCAGCAGGGCCTCATAGAGGCGGTAGGCTGTCTTCAGGTCGTAGGCCGGGATGTCCCCCAGGGTCCGTGGCCGCGGGTCCAGCGCCTGGCGCAAGGCCCGGACCATGGCCAACAGCTCCGCCCGCCCGATCGCCGCCGCGTGGAAGCTGGGGCGCCCGGCCGCCGGTACCACCCACACGTAGACCCGCTCCGGGCCCGAATAGAAGGCCAGCAGCACCTCCCCCCGGCGCAGGCTGGCCCGTGCCTCCTGAAGCGTCGCCGGCTTGGGGTCGATCAGGTTGGCGTAGGTGGGGAACTCGGCCTCGATCCGCTCGGCCAAGACGGCCCGGCGGTCGCGCAGGGCGTCGATGCGTTGGCGCAGCCCGTCCTCCACGCCCGGGATGCGGTCCGCCGGCGGCTGGCCCAGGACGCCGGCCAGGAGCGCGTAGAGGGCGCCGATCTGGCGCCGCGCGTCCTGCTCCTCGCGCACCAGCGCCGCCAGTTCCGGATCGCGCGCGGCGGCCCGGGCGCCGGATTGGGTCAGCGCCCGTTGCACCGCGCGACTGCGGGCCACGTCGGCCAGCCGGAACGACTCCGCGGCCGCGTCGATCCTGGCCTCGGCGGCCACGGCGCTGCCCTGGATCTGCTGCAACAGCTCGATATAGCCCTCCAGGATCAGCCGCAGATGCCGGTCGCGGGTGGCCTTGGACGAGTCCTGGCCTTCCGAGGCGCGCGAGCGCGACAGGAGAATCGGCACCGCGCGGCCGAACAGGCGCAACGCCCGCGCCCGGTCTCCGGTCTTCGCCAGGGCGCTGGCGAGAACGCCGGCGAGCAGCGCCGTCTTGTGATGCTTGTCGCCGAGCTGCTGACGCCGGCGGTCGTAGACCGGCTCGAGGAGTGTGATCGCCTCGGCCGCCCACCCGGTCTTGATCAGCGCGAAGCCCCAGTCGGCATTGCCGCGCAAATACATTTCGAAGATTTCGCGATCGCCTTCGAGCCCCCGGCGCATGGTCTCGAAGACGGCCTCCGCCTCATCCCATCGACCGTTCGCCGCGCGCGCACCGGCCATCAGGCGACGGGCAAACGCCAGGAAGAGGTTGGCCTCGGAGGCGCCGGTGGATTTCAGGATATCCACGGTGGTTTCAGCGAGCCGCTCCGCCTCTTGCAGACGACCCTGGTCGATAAGGACGGAGGTAAGGTAATTGAGCGCCCCGGCGGTCCGCCCCGAGTTGCGCCCCTTCTTGGCAACGGCGCCGAGCACGGCCTTTCGCGCCTCGATCTCCGCCTCGGATAGACGGCCCTGCATCCGTAAATTGTCGGCCAGGTTACGGATCACGTATTCGTAGTAATCACCGTCGCGCCATCGTTTATGGCCGCTCAACGCGGCGATGGCGGCGCGAAAAAACGCCTCGGCGTCGCGGTGCCGCCCGGCGGTTTGCGCGACCCGCGCCCGGGCGACGTTGACATGGGCCGAAAATAGCGCGCGCTTGTCGGGACGGTTGCGCAACGAGCGCCAAGCGCTCGACTCCGCATGGACCTTCTCGAGCTTCTCGAGAAAGGCCTGCGCCTCTTCCAGGTCCCCCGCGCCGGCATGAACGACCGCCATGATGCGGTACAGTTTAAAGTACGAGCCCTGCCGGTCGACGCGCACAAGGGGGATCGCCTCCTGCAGGCGCGCGATAGCTTCGGATGCCTTGCCGCCATAGAATTCCGCCAACGCGAGACGAAACAGGATCTTGACGCGGTCGGCGGAAACGCTGTCCCTGGCATAGCGCGTCGCCAACCGCAGGTCGTCGAGCTGTTGGCGCGCACGGCCCAGCTCCTCCGCTGCCATGCCGCGGATGAAATAGAATTTGGCCAGCTTGGTCGGGTCCTTGCCGGCCGGCGGCGCCTGGTCGGCCAGGTCGCGTGCCTTCTTCACAGCCGCGGTTTCGGCTCGATGTCGGTCGAGAACCGAGATGACGTCGTTGATGGTGCGCGGTGGTAGAGTTAGCGAAAGGTTTGGGTCGCCGCCCGCGCCCTCGCGCTTACCCTCCGTTTCATCGGAGGCTTTCTTCTTTTTCCTTTTCTCCCTGCGCGCCAGGTCTTGCCGCTGTTTCCGCGGCGCCACCTGAAAAACCTCTTGTCGATCCCCGGCGGCCCGTGCCGCGAGCGACACCACGCCGGCGGTCGAGCCGGCCTCGAAAATTGCCGACGCCGGAACGGTATCGAACCAGCCCGCGGCTTCGGCGCCCGCCGCTCCGGCCGCCCATAGACCGCACAGCATCAAGGAGACCAACCGCCTTGGCGCGTTGTCCATGACACGGATTCCTCTGCATTGAAGGCGGCGCCACCCGACCGGCGGCAATGGCGGCGCTCGGCTGGCAACCGCCCGGCTTCGTCCTAGTTATCGATCAGGTAGCCGCGCATGATCATGCAGCGCCCGATCAGTCGATCGCGCTCGGCGTAGAGGCTGTTGCGCTGCGCCTGGACCTTCCGGTCGTAGGTCCCGTTGGCCCGCCATTCGGCCTGGCGGGCCTTGACGATCTCGGCGTTGATATCGGCCTGGGGACGGATCGCGAGGTCGGCCTGCTCGGTGCACTGGGCCAAGTTCGCGGCCGCCGCCTCCTGGGTCGATCCCATCCTCGACCAAACTTCCGACGTGGCCCAGGACGAGGTACAACCGACCAGCATGAGTCCGGCGGCAGCCAGGACGAGATTGCGTGGGACGTCGGTCATCGGATCGCGATCACCGCCAACTTCCCCGATGAATCGACAGTATTAACCTATCGACGCGAAAAAGAAACCCTCCAGTCCCGGCGCGGGGGCGGCCACGACATGCCATACGTCCCACGGATAGACAGATTCAACGCAGAGAACGCAGAGTCGGCGCCGAGTGAAGGAAGGGAGAGAAGGGGATAAGGGGGATAGGGAGATGGGAACAATAGCGCAGCAAAGCTGCGCAATAATTCATCCCCTTATCTCCAGTCATCCCCCTATCTCCCTTGATTCACTGTCGCCGCTTGGCGCCGACTCCGCGTTCTCTGCGTTCTCCGCGTTGAGATCCCCTATTTCTCCCGATCGCGGGGGTCAGCGGCGGAGCTCGAGGTTGGCGGTGCCGGGGCTACCCTGGCGCAGGTAGTCGACTTGGACCACCTCGCCGACCCGGTGCAGGTAGATGGCGCCGGTTACGTCGCTCGGCCCCCGGATGCGGCGCGCGGCGACCGCGGTGATCACGTCGCCGACCCGAAGCCCCGCCGCCGCGGCCGGGCCGCCGGGGGTGATGTGGCGAATGCGGGCGCCTACCAGGCGCCGGCGTTCCGCCTCGCTCAGCGCCTCGACGCGCAGTCCCGAGCGGGCGCGGATCACCCGGCCATGCGCCTTGAGGTCCTCGACCACACGCATGACCAGGCGCATCGAGGTGGCGAAGTTGACCCCGATATTGGCGTCGCTGTCCTTGGTGAAGATCGCCGAGACCAGGCCGACCAGCCGGCCTTGCGCGTCCACCAGCGCGCCGCCGGAGCCGCCCGGGTTGACCACCGTGTCGGTCTGGATGAAGTCCTCGATGGGGTTGAATCCGACGCCGCTGCGATGTACCGCCGAGACCACGCCGCAGGTGATCGACAGCCCCAGTCCGAACTGGTTGCCCACGGCGCAAACGGCGTCGCCGAGTCCGGGCTCGGGGGCCTGATCCAGGACCGGCAGCGCCGCCTCGATCTTGATCAGGGCGATGTCGGTGGGCCGGTCGCGGCCGACGATCTCGGCGTCGGCCAGGCGGCCGTCGGCGAACCGCACCTTGACCTTGGTTGCGGCGCCCAGCACGTGGTCGTTGGTGGCGAGATAGCCGCCCTCCATCACCGCCACCGCGCTGCCCTCCGGCTCCTCCGTACGCCGGGCGTCGTCCGGCCATTCCGGCAGCACGCTGACCACCGAGTCCATGAGCCGCTCCGGCACCAGCCCGGCGCCGGCCGGCGCGCCGGCGAGACCGGCGGCGACCACGAGGCAGGCCACGGCCACGGCCGCAAACTTATGTGTCATGGCCGCGATCATAGCGAAACCGGGATCGATTGGATGCGCGCTCCTCGGCCCGGCATACCCCCGAGGCGGCACCCGGGCCGGCCAGGGTGAGCGGCGCCGGCAGGTCCCTAGCAGCAAACTGAAATGGTGATTCGAAGACCCGCGTTGTAATAGGCCGCCATACGTCTGATCGGGCCAAGCGCGGGCGCACTTACCGGATTCACTGCCACTGATTGAGTACGTTATCAAGGTACCGCATCACCGGACCGCGCTTAAGGTGTGTATGTGCGAACTGGTTGCGGTAGCTGCGCAGACAACCGTAGCAGCTCGTATCTTGGCCGCATTCGCAGCCGCCTTGAACACGGCGATAGGCCGCTCTGAGGCTCGCGTGGAAAACCTCGGGATCCTCGATTCGGGCGACGAGACCTGCTCCGCCCGGCACGTCGTCATACAGCACGATCGAAGGAAGGCTCAGACTGTCGCCCCTGCCGATCGTCACGTTGAGATCCGTCGAGGGCACATAGACGATTTCGGCCATGCCCTCAAGGAGCGCCGCTGCGATCCCATAACCTAGCCAAGTAGGGTCGGCCGAGTGGTCGCTGGCCGTAGGCGGTATATGAAATTGAATTTGCACGACATCGGTGACGAACTCATGGCCGAGCGAGAGCGGCGTGAGCGTGCCAGTGCAATCATTGTCCCAGGGCGTCTTGTGGTTCAGCTTTGCTGGACGGCCGATGAAGCCCGCACCACAGGAATCGCACACGTGAAATGGCCTTCCCCGCTGCCCCTCGCACAGGACAGCCATCCGCCCAGGCACTGCCTGCCAGATCGTTGCTAGTGGGCGATTTAGTCCTGGTACCGGAATTGTGCCTGGCTCAGTGCTTTGAGTTTCGGGCCTCAGAAAGTACGGCCGGGTCGTGAACATGCGCGTCGGTCGGCGTGCAGGACGTTGCGGTGGTTTCATCGAAGTGACAAACCCGAAGGTCGGAATGACGTAACTCTTGCGCTTTCCCCAATCGCCGCAAGGTAGATCCGGCACCGCTTCACCATCGTTCCAGGTGACCATCACGTTGTGGCGGTGGCATACCTTGTAATTCTTCCGATCCCATTCCTTCGCGGGTACCTTCTTCAGCCCGTACGATCGCCATTCGTGCTTGCTGGCGACGACAGTTGCGGTGGGCGCGAACTCCCCGATCGCGATCGCCAGGTCCCGACTCAGGCTCACGTCATACGCCTCTTGCGTCCCAATGCGCTGGGTGTCGAGCTCAACCACGTCGACGGGAAACCCGTACTTTGGAATGACCGCTTTGCGCGACAGGAACGATAGCACGTCTTCGTTGGCGATCGTTTGCTTGCGCCGCTTGGCCCACGCAGCCCGATCATACCGACGATCTTGCCGCGCCCGCTCCTCCAGTTCGTCGACTTGTCGGTAATCGGAGGCAACTTCCATTTCGGCGCACGCGAGTCGGCTGTTCTGCCCAACGACTCGGTCAATCCAGGACCCATCGGTGAGCCCTAAAGCGCCGGTCAGAGAGGTTGGGAAGATGGCGCGTAAACTCGCTTCTAGAAGGTTCCGATGCTCGGCGAGGTAGGCTCTAGCCGCTGGAATCAGGGTCGGCGACGACCAGTCTTCGATGAACTGGTGCACCTTCCCAAAGCGGCCGCGTTCCACGCGAAAAAAAGCCGACAACGCTACCGCAGTCAGATGCCGCTCGGCCACACGGTCGTTGTCCAAGGAAACAGCAGGCGGCCGGGTACGTCCAGAGAGCACTCGGACCGGGTCAGTGAAATGGTAAAGGTCGTGCGGGCCGCGACGACAATAGGTAATGGCGAACCCCGGCGATCCGGCCCGCCGGCCCGCGCGGCCGACGCGCTGGACATAATTGAACGGCTCCGGCGGAACGTTCCTGAGGAACACAGTATTCAGGTCTCCTAAGTCAACGCCCAGCTCGAATGTGGTCGAGCAGCTCAAAACATGAATGTGCCCCTCCTGGAACTCCCGCTGGACCTCCCGCCCGCGTTCCGTGGTGAGCTGAGCCGTATGCTCTTCGACGTTGAGATTACCGCGAAGCTCGCCCTGGTAGAGTGTTCGATAGTGATTATCACCGGTAACGCCGGTATCGACGGGGATAAGGCTACCTTTGCAACCATGCCGCGGGCAAATTTCCTGGAATGAGACCGTTTCAATCCGGTTGCAAGTGTCACACCGGTAAATCGACGTGCCGTCGGTAATCAAAGAAATGCGCCACCATACCGGGTTGAGCCGGCGGCCATCGCCAACTCGGACTAATAACCGTTCCTCGGGTCGTTGCTGATCTGAGAACTTCGTAAGCCGCTCCCAGATCGACCGAAGAGCGCGGTCCGCGATTTCGAAAGCCTGGTCCCGCGGATGACCGCGCCTTTCCAGAATCTTCACTAGGAACTGGACGCGCCAACCTTGGCGGCCGTTCCAACTTGCCACGTTCGGTTGCTTGCGCGGGGGGCCGAGGCGCACGACGCGCTGATGGCCGAGCAGCCCGAGGCTAGCCCAATCGAGTTCGACATCGCCGCAGGTGTTGAGTTCGACGGCTCGGTCACGGCGGAGGTGGTCGAGCAATAGGAATGTCAGGCTAAGGGCATCCTCCCTGCTCAACGACCACGGGGCCTGGGTCAGTATTTCGTTCAGCTCAAACGATCGTGGCCACTGAATCGCCCATCGGACCAACCCCACGCCAGAAAGCGAGAGGCGTGTCTCTGGCGTAAGGAACTCCCGATAGAGGTTAGACCACGCTTGCTGCAACTGCTGGCGGCGTGACGCCGCTTCAGTGATGACTTTCTCATGCACCAGGCGGCGCCGGTAAGCGTCGGCGAGGTCGGCGAGAGACAGCGGCTCACTGTCCGCTCCGACCTCGTCATGGATCGATCGGTAGATGAGATTCCGGCGCAGTATCGACCGATAGGTGTCGTCGAGGTACCACGCAAAGTAAGCAGCCTCCTGACGACTATCGGCGAATGCCAATATCTTCTTTGGGTCTTGGTCGACACGCTCGAATAGCGTGGTCGCCACCATCGCGTGCGGACCGTCCGCTCCGTGGACGACTTCCCGAACTGGATCTTGGCCCCTGTAACCGCAGGTCGTGCATCGGGCCAGCTGATCTCTCCGCTCGTCCGCCGGACTCTGCTCCTCGACCAAGATGTTCGTGCCGTGATCGCAGGGCGGCCGATCTGCCGGCTGCCAAAACGCGCCGCAGCGCACGCAAAGACTGAACTTCGCTGTTGACGGCGCGTTGTCTTCTTCATTCTGGTCATCATCCCCTGGTATGGGCCGGAAGAACGACACGCCGAAGTCGTCGCGACTGGGATCCCTGACCGCTTCAATGAAACGCCCGGCAACCCGTTGCCCAACCAGGTAGTGCTGGCCGCATTCTCGGCAGAGCGCGAGTTCGAATGATGGACCTTCTTCATCCGTTTCGCCCTGAGGCGTTAGAACAATCTCCTTCTGTGGCAAAAATCGCACGAAGGCGCCTTCCAGCGCCCGGAGGAAAAGATGATAGCGCACCGAGAGGAATGGACCCGCTGAGTGAGGCTGTTCCGCCCGATTTAGGACCTCAGTGAGGGCAGTGAGTGTGGCGTTGCGGTTCTCTGACTCCAGGTCCGGAAACAGCGCTTCGGCAAGGTCGGACACGTCGCAGGGCCGATCGGCCACGTGTTTTCGAAGAGCTGCAGTTCGCGGGTCCCGAGCGAGCAGCCATCCAACCCGGACAGCCACCGTCGAGGATCTATCTTCCATGCTCCCGACTGACGGATACGGCTCAAGGTCGTGGAAGGTGGCCGGGTCGTTTTCCTCGATCGCGCGGCGCAGTCTGCCATATGCTTCGGCTGGAAGTGCTTGCTGTGCGGCCTCCGGTAAGTCTTCGGTTTCTGCAAGGATCACGTCCTCAGGTTCGAACGGTTCGTCGAACAGTTTGCCCGCGAAAGAGGCGACGGCTGGGCCATCGTCCTTGCCACCAGCGAGAGTCGCGCTCGTTGCGATACACCGAAATGGTCCCTCATTCCCGCTTTCCCGAAGGCGCTGTTTTAACCGCCGGAGTAGCAGCCCCATCTCGGCGCCACGCGTTCCCCTGTATTGGTGCGCTTCGTCGAGTACCAGGAAGGTCCATGTCTTGCCGAACGCATCGTCGAAGAGCGGGCTGTCCTTCGGACGCACCAATTGATACTCCAGCATCGAGAAGTTGGTGAGGAGTATGTCTGGCGGTGTCGCCCGCATCTCATCGCGGAACACCAGTTCTCCCCGCTTTCGGTCTGTCGCCGGGCGGTGCGGGTCGTTGGCGTGCTCAGGTGTTGCTCCCGTGTATTGGCCAAACGTGAAACGGAAGGCGGTGCCTTCGCTCTCGAGTCGTTGATGCAGACGACCAAGTCGGTCCCGCTGGTCGTAGGCGAGGGCATTCATAGGATAAAGGACGAGCGCACGGACGCCCGGGTGGCCCGAAAGACTTCCCTCTCCGAACCCCTGATAGAGGTGGAGCAAGATCGGGTAAAGGAAACATTCTGTCTTGCCGCTGCCCGTGCCGGTTGCGACGACAACGTTCCGCCCCGCAACTACGCGCCGGATCGCCGCTTCCTGATGCTCGTAGAGTCGCCGACCCCCGTCGAGTGCGGTCAGGAAACCGTCGTCCAGCGCTTGCCCTGTGATTTCCGGGAACAAATCGCGCGGGGTCTGGCCCCGCCGGTAGGCAGGCGTTGCTTCGAGATATGGACCCTTCGCAAGCTGTCCTTGCTCCAAGGCTCGGTGGAATGACTCACGAAGATCCGGATCGCGGAAATAGAACGTGGTGCGCAAGTACCGACGGTACCGCTTCTCAATCTCGGCAGCCAGCCCCACGAAATCCATAAACTACTCCGAGTTAGGCCACGGTATATAGTTCATCTAGATGGCGTTCTTGCAGGTGTTCTTTTTTCATATCCTTTGCTTCCGGGTCTTGCTGAGTGGGCACGATCCCGTCGCACTGGCCCAACTGACACTGCCATATCCACGGCTCCTCGTCCCGCAGGATTTCGCGAATTTGAACGGCATCTCGGATTAACTGGAAGTCAATACCATCAGACAACGAAGGCGTTGACGGATGGGTGTCTTTTGTATGCTCTTCGATTGGCCTGAGGCGGTTAAGAGGGTCAATACGACTGTACCAACCGCACTCGCGATGCTTACAGATCAAGAGCTCGTTACGACGATGCCGTTCTGCAGTGGCCTCTCCTTCGTGTAACTTGACCCGCTTGAAAATCTTCTCGTTGTGCACCGCAAGCGTGTGCTCAATCAATTGAGTTGCGTCATCGGTGACTTCGCTACACCACTCGCACTGTCCGTGGACGCGGACTTGTAGTATGGCACATTGGGTTTCCTCCTGCTCGGTCGATAGCCATAACTGGAACCAGTGTCGCCCAAGAGTCCGAAGTTCCTGCGCTTCGCTAAATTCGCAAAGTTTTATCTGCGCAACACCCTCGGCATCGGGCTGCAATAGAGGCCGCCGGTTTGTGCGCTGGAATCCAACGAACGCGGGAGCCGAAACGGATGGGGGAAATCGCCACAAGAGTTCCGCATCTGAGGTGGGTAGGAATACCTTATGCCGTGTCTCGATCGGCGCACGTTGCCAGTCGGCTCGATGCACTTCCTGCTCCAGATCAGTCAGCGCCCACCAGATACGATCAGTCTGGAACGAAACTCGGACGGACTTGCCTCCACCCTTTAATTCGAATCTAGCCGTCCGAATTTTTGGATCGCATGGCCACCGGAATATGGACTCGACGAGATCCGCGTCAGGGATATTTTCCACATCGAGCGAGGGAATGGATTCCAGCGGCCGGACCGAGACGCTCTTATCATGCGCCAACGCGACACAAACCTTGTTCTCCAGGTCCGGTGCTTGCAGGTCGGGTGTTTTGACCTGTAGGTGCCTCAAACCTCGTACGTACCGAAAATCGAGACTGTCGACAAGATTGTCGCCGGCGTCGTAGAGCCTAAGGAAGTACCAGCCGCTGCCATGCTCTTGCAGGTCCTCTGGCAATGGCCAACGGTCATCGTCGCTTGCAGTCAAAGAGTAATCTTTCTTCCAGCGGCCCGAACCGTGTCCCTCCTCGCCAATGACGACCGAATTGATCCGGCTCAGGCCGTGACTCTCAGCGACCAGTGCCGGCACGTTTCCGACGAATAGCGGCCCGATCTTCTCCTCGTTGTCGCTAAGGGTCTGTCCTTCAAGCCGGAAGCGAGGTTGTCCGACCTCCAGTTCCAAACGCCCTTGGCCCGGCCGTTCGAATGCTAAAAGGGGGCCTCGCGACGGGAAAAAGTAATGGACTGTATATCCGGGGATCCCGAAAGCCTCGAAGGCTATGGGTGGCGGGCCCGATCTTTCGGAATCGTAGCGCCATTCATCTGGGACCACTATCAAGTTCAATCCGCGTGAAGGTTGTTCCACGTAACGTGCGAAGTCGTCGTCAACGACCCTGAAAAAGAGGGCAGCGCGGTTTTCCGTAAGCAAGGGTAGTTCCGTCGTGTCGCCCCCGTTCTGACGCGCATGAACGGGCGTCGTAAGATTGGGAACAGGACCAAATAGCCCCGGTTCAATCTCGGTGAGGCAATCGGCGGATTCCCGCCCCTGCATCACCTGCAATCCACTAGGTCTTGGAGTTTCGGCTTCAACGAACATTTGCCAACCAGCGTTGCTGCGTCGTAGAGCCAACTGAGGCTTCAGTAGCCGAGGTGGCGATTTGCGCCCTTCACCACTCGTTCTTGGTTGACGCTCGCGAGGGTGACCGCCGCGCTTGACCGGTTCGATTGGCCGGCTAAGCGTGCCTGGCTTGGGGCCACTCGGGACTGGCTGTATTTGTTGTGTGTTGTCCCCTGGGCCTACCGTAACGTCCGGAAGGGGCATTCGCGAATGGCGAGGTTCGCGACGGATCGCCCAAGCCCAAAGTGCGACCATTACTATTACCAGCGCTAATCCCACCCCCCAAACATACAGGGTCAACGGTATGCCTCCCAAGTTATCGCCGCTTCGACAGGCGGCTAGCCTTACCACAGGTTGCCCAACTCGTTCCGTTCCCAATGGTACGGACAGACTTGGGCCAAAACATGTCCAAACGATTCCGCGCTACTGGCCTGCACGTCGCCTCCGGGGGAACTAAACCCGGGCCGGCCCAGGCGAGCGGCGCCGGCCGGCGTCAGCCTTGGCTGAGCCGTTCGGCTACCTCGACCGCGGCGTAGGTCAGAATGGCGTCGGCGCCGGCGCGCTTGCAGGCCAGATGCGCCTCCATGATCGCCTTGTCGCCATCGAGCCAGCCGTTGGCGGCGGCCGCCTTCAGCATCGCGTACTCGCCGCTGACCATGTAGACGAAGGTGGGCACGCCGAAGCGGTCCTTCACCCGCCGCACCACGTCGAGATAGGGAAGCCCCGGCTTCACCATCACCATGTCGGCGCCCTCGTCCAGGTCCAGCGCCACCTCGCGCAGCGCCTCGTCGGTGTTCGCCGGGTCCATCTGGTAGGTCTTCTTGTCGCCCTTGAGGGCGCCGCCGGAGCCGATCGCGTCGCGGAACGGGCCGTAGAAGGCGGAGGCGTACTTGGCGGCGTAGGACAGGATGCGGACGTCCTGCCGGCCCACGCCGTCGAGCGCGTCGCGGATGGCGCCGACCCGGCCGTCCATCATGTCCGACGGCGCGATCACGTCGCAGCCGGCCTCGGCCTGGACCAGCGCTTGGCGGCACAGCGCCTCGATGGTCTCGTCGTTGAGGATGCGGCCGTCGCGCACCAGGCCGTCATGGCCGTCGCTGTTAAACGGGTCCAGGGCCACGTCACAGATCACGCCCAAGTCCGGCAGCGCCGTCTTGACGGCGCGGATGGCCCGGCACACCAGGTTGTCCGGGTTCCAGGCCTCCTCGCAAGTGGGCGTCTTGAGCGCCGGGTCGACATAGGGGAACAGCGCCACCGCCGGCACTCCCAGCGCCGCCGCCCGGTCGCAGGCGTCCGCCACCTCGCCGACCGTAAAGCGCCGCACCCCCGGCATCGAGGCCACCTCGCGCTCCGTATGGTCGTCCTCGCACACGAACACCGGCCAGATCAGGTCGTCGACCCCGAGCCGGTTCTCGGCCACCAGGCGGCGGGTCCAGGCGTCGGCGCGGTTGCGCCTCGGGCGCAGGCGGGGATAGGCGCCGTGCGCCGCCGGCTGGGCCGTGCGCGGCGGCGGCCGCCGCGTCGTCGTCAACGGCTCGTCGTTCGGAGCCATCGGGGTCCCTCCTCGTTGGCGATGATCACCATAGAGCTTAGTTTCGGTGCCCCTCGGTTACAACTATCCCTGGGCCGCAACCGCGAGCCGGGTCGCGTTGACAGCCCCCGGCCGCCGGATATCATCGCCCGCGCCCGACGCGCCGGAACCGGATCGCCGCATCATGGACTTCGACCTTACCGAGGATCAGCACGCCTTCCAGGACCTGGCGCGCAACTTCGCTCGTGACGAGATGGCGCCGCACGCCGCGGATTGGGACCGGGACTGCGTGTTCCCGGTTGAGGCGCTACGCAAGGCCGCCGCCCTCGGCTTCGCCGGCATCACCATCGGCGACGACGTGGGCGGCGCCGGACTGACCCGGCTGGATGCCGCCGTGATCATGGAGGAGCTGGCCTCGGCCTGCCCCTCCACCGCCGCCTACATCTCGATCCACAACATGGCCTCATGGATGATCGACGGCTTCGGCTCCGCCGCCCAGCGCCGGAAGTGGCTACCGAAACTCACGACCATGGAGCACTTCGCCAGCTACTGCCTGACCGAGCCGGGCGCCGGGTCGGACGCCGCGGCGCTCGCCACCCGGGCCGAGCGGGACGGCGACCACTACCTTATCAACGGCAGCAAGGCGTTCATCTCCGGCGCCACCGTGAGCGACATCTACGTGTGCATGGTGCGTACCGGCGGCACCGGGGCGGGCGGCATCTCCACCGTCGTCGTCGACAAGGACGCGCCGGGGCTCGGCTTCGGCAAGAAGGAGACCAAGCTGGGCTGGAACAGCCAGCCGACCGCCGCCGTCGTCTTCGAGGACTGCCGGGTGCCGGTGGCCAACCGGCTGGCCGAGGAGGGCGACGGCTTCAAGATCGCCATGATGGGACTCGACAATGGACGGCTCAACATCGCCGCCTGCTCCGTGGGCGGCGCCAGGGCCTGCCTCGAGGCGGCGCGGGAGCACTTGAAGACGCGCGGTCAGTTCGGCCGCAAGCTGGCCGACTTCCAGGCCCTGCAATTCCGGCTCGCGGACATGGCCACCGAGCTCGAGGCGGCGCGGCTCATGGTCCACCGCGCCGCGGCCAGGCTCGACGGCGAGCACCCGGACGCCACCATGCACGTGGCCATGGCCAAGCGTTTCGCCACCGACACTTGCTCGCGGGTGGTCGACGAGGCGCTGCAACTGCACGGCGGCTACGGCTATATCCGGGAGTATCCGATCGAGCGCTACCTGCGAGACCTCAGGGTGCACCGGATCCTGGAGGGGACGAACGAGATCATGCGGATCATCATCGCCCGCACGCTCCTGAAGGATTAGTAAGATAATTCAAAATCATGCGGGACTATCCTGAGATCTTGTTTGAGCTTAGGGGCGGCCTCGCGACGGTCACACTCAACCGCGCGCCGGCGCTCAACGCGCTGACCCTTGAGATGGTGCGCCTGCTCGATGCGCGGCTCGTTGAATGGGCCGCGGATCCGGCGGTTCGTGCCATCCTCGTCGAAGGCGCGGGCGAGCGGGCGTTCTGTGCCGGCGGCGACGTGCGGGCGCTGTATGAGGCGGGTAAGGCCGGCGGCGACCTGCCGGCCGAGTTCTACGCCGCCGAGTACGCCATGAACCATCGGATTCACCGGCTCGACAAGCCGTACGTGGCGCTGATGGACGGCATCACCATGGGCGGCGGGGTCGGGGTGTCGGTGCACGGCTCGCACCGGGTGGTCACCGAGCACACGGTGTTCGCCATGCCGGAGACCGGCATCGGGCTGTTCCCGGACGTCGGCGGCGGCTATTTCCTGCCGCGCCTGCCCGGGGCGCTGGGCATGTATTTGGGTCTGACCGGCGCCAGGCTCGAGGCGGCCGACTGCCTGTACGCCGGCATCGCGACCCACTACGTAGCCTCCGGGCGCCTCGGCGCGTTGAAGGATGCCCTGGCCCGCGCCGACTGGCAGGCCGATGCCCGTGCGATCGACCGCACGCTAAATGGGTTGCATGAGGGCCCGGGCGCGGCGCCGCTGGCCGCGCATCGCCAAGCCATCGACCGCTGTTTCGCCGCCGAGACGGTGGCCGACATCATCGGCGAGCTTGAGGCCCAGAACACCGACTGGGCGGCGCGACAGCTCGAGATTCTGGCCGCCAAATCACCGACCAGCCTGAAGCTCGCCTTCCGCCAGATCCGCGAAGGCGCCAAGATGAGCTTCGCCGAGGTGATGCGGATGGAATATCGCCTGACCCAAGGCTGCATGGCCGGCCACGACTTCTACGAAGGGGTGCGCGCCGCCGTCATCGACAAGGACCGGGCGCCGAAATGGCGGCCGGCGCGCCTCGATCAGGTGACCGACGCGGCGGTGGACGCCTATTTCGCCCCGTTGGGGGAGCGTGACCTGGTCCTGTGCTAGGATCGGCTGGTCCGCCACGTTGACCAGATGCTTGCCGGATCCGCGGTGGTAAAGTGGTGTGAACCAACGCAGAGACGGCGCGACCCAGGGGAGGACGACATGCCACGATGGGATCCCGACGATCGCCCGCGCTTGCCGATCAAGCTCGATGCCGCCAGCACCGGCGAGTACGCTCCCCTGCCGCTGCCGCCCGAGGTGCAATGGGCCAAGGCCATGGCCATGGCGCGGGCGGGCGAGTGCGCGCGACGCCTCGGCGTCTCACGGCGGCGCTTTTTGGAGACGGCTTCGGGCGCCGCGCTCACCTTCCTTTGCCTCAACGAGGCCTTCGCCCATGTGGGCCAGACCGGCGGGTACTTCGAAATCCCGGGCGGGGCGGCGCTCGACGCCGGTGATGCGGCCACCAAACTCGCGGGCGACGAGTTCATCTTCGACGCCCAGACCCACTACGTGAACCCCAACGGCGCCTGGCGGGGGCGGAATCGCCGCTGGGAGCAGATTCTTGCCCGCTACTTTCCCCAGGGGCGGTGCGGGCTCTCCGACCCGGTCGGCTGCTACTCGGTCGACCACTTCATCAAGGAAATCTTCCTCGACAGCGACACCGACATGGCGGCGCTGAGTTTCGTGCCGGCGCCGGCCGACGCCAGCCCGCTCACCGCCGACGAGGCCGCCGCGACGCGGGCCATCGTGGACGCCATGGACAACTCGCCGCGCCTTTTGACCCAGGGGCTGGTGATCACCAGCCTAGCCCCGCACCAGTCGAGCTTCGACGACATGGCGCGTATGGCCGAAGAGCTCAAGGTGCGGGCCTGGAAGACCTATACCGGCTGGGCCGCGGACGGTACTGGCTGGTGGCTCGACGACGAGAAGGTCGGGATTCCTTTCATCGAGCGCGGCCGGGAACTCGGCGTCAAGATTGTCGTCTGCCATAAGGGCTGGCCGTTCTCCGGCTACGAGCTCAAATACAGTACCTGCCACGATGTCGGCCGGGTGGCGAAGCTGTTCCCGGACGTGAACTTCGTCATCTACCACTCGGGCTATGACAGCGAGGTGACCGAGGGGCCTTACGATCCGAAGAAGGCCGCCCGCGGCGCCAACGCGCTGGTCAAATCGCTCACGGACAACGGTATCCCACCCAACAGCAACGTTTACGCCGAACTGGGTAGCACCTGGTGGGTCCTCATGAGACGCCCGACCCAGGCGGCGCACCTCATTGGCAAGCTTCTCAGATACGTCGGCGAGGACAGGGTTCTGTGGGGCACCGACTGCATCTGGTACGGGTCCCCGCAGGACCAAATCCAAGCCTTCCGGGCCTTCCAGATCGCCGAGCCCTTGCGTGAAAGGTACGGCTATCCAGAGCTGACGACGGAGATCAAGGCCAAGATCTTCGGCCGCAATGCCCTCCAGGCCTATCGCGTCAAGCCGGAGGAGGTGCGCAAGAAGGCGGACGCCGACCGTATCGGCCGACTCCGCGTCGCCTACCGCGAGGACCCGCGGCCGAGCTTCCAGACTTACGGACCGAAGACGGCAGCGGAGTTCGCCGCGCTCAAGCGCGGCCACGGCGGCCTGCCGGGCTGACGGGCGGGCCGGCGCCAGGTTCGAGGCGGCGGTGAGTGCCTACTTCGCCTTGCTGGAGGAGCGCGACCTGGTGCTGAGCTAGGGCCGGCAACGAAATTCGGACATCTTGTGGCCGGGGCGTTGCGCTCTGGCAAACTCCGTCGGGCCGTCGCACGGTCCGACAATGTGACTTCACGCAGCAGGAGATTGGAACCATGGATGGCATCCGGATCGTCGCCGTACTCGGCACCTCGCGTCCCGGAAATTACACCTCGAAAGCGTTGGCCCTGGTGACCGACGAGATCGGGAAGCATGCGGACATCGCCCTCGACCTGATCGAGCCGGGGGCGATGAATCTGCCGTTGCCCGGCACCGAACCGGAGTCGGCCGATACGAAATCGCTCAAGGACATCGTGTCCCGGGCGACGGGGGTGGTTTTCGCGACGCCCGAGTACCACGGCAGCTACAGCAGCGTGACCAAGCTAATCATCGAGAATCTAGGATTCCCGTCGGTGCTGGCAACCAGGCCGGTCGCCCTGGTCGGGGTCGCCGCCGGCCAGATCGGCGCGGTCAAGGCGCTCGAGCATCTGCGCAGCGTCCTCTCGCACATCGGCGCCATCGTGTTGCCGGGGCCGGTCTCCGTGGCCGGTGTACGCAGCGTCTTCGACGATGCCGGCCGCTGCCTCGATGAGCGGATCGAGGAGCGAGTCCGCGGTGTCGCCACGAACCTCATCGACTACGTCCGCCGCAGCATATGTCCACAGGTGGCGCTGGAGCGGTTTGTGCGCGAAGAGGTGGGTGCTGGCCGCTGACCTCGGCGCCTCGATCGGTTGCGCCCGGGCTCGGGATCAGATCCCGCGGGCGAACCTGTAGGACGCGTCGATCAACTTCAGGACCACCTCGACCTCGCCTTCGTCGCGCGGCCCGAAGACCATGACCAGGGTCGGCGGCGCATCGCCTTGCGGCACCAGCGGATGGCTCTCGCCCCAGCCCTTTTCCAGGACCTCGGCCACGTCGTCCTCCGGCAGCATCATGTGCAGGCTGCCGTCATAGGGCGGGTGGATATGGGCGAACTCGTTGCCCCTCATGAACGCCTCGGCGCAGCTATGCCCGCCCTCTTCGAGGAGCCAGTGCGCCTCGGCGCCGGGCACCGAGATGATGCTCGGGCGGCGCTCGACGAACGGGAAATCCCAGGCCCGGTCCTTGAGCTTGGCGTAGACCTCCGCCGGCGGGTTCTGGTCGAGCTGCTGGTGCGGCAGGCCGTAGTTGGTCTTGGGCTTGACGCCTCGACGAGTGGGCAGGTTGAGCATGGCGGCCTCCCGGTCGTGAGGGTGACGCCCCGTGCGTCTCACAGCAGCGCCGAGACGATCTCCTCCCATTCCTCCTTGAGCGGCTTGGCGCTGGGCGGCTTGCCGGCGCGGCGATACCAATAGTGGGCATTGCCGGTGTCGCCCTCGACCCGATGCAGATAGGCGTGGACCCAGGCACC
>JBHICX010000005.1:0-22481 GCA_046759805.1 Kiloniellales bacterium
GGGGTGGCCGGGAGGGGGAGTGGGCCGGTTCCGCCTAAACGGAAAATGCTCTAGGACTAGGCCATGCGACTGTTGGCGTTGGACACGGCGACCGCGGCCTGTTCGGCCGCCCTGTGGCATGACGGCGCGGTCCTGGCCCGGCGCTTCGAGGCCATGGACCGCGGCCAGGCGGAGGCGCTGATGCCGATGCTGGGCACGGTGTTGGCCGAGGCCGGCTGCGGCTATGGCGAACTCGACGCGGTGGGGGTCACGGTCGGACCAGGCGCCTTTACCGGGCTCAGAATCGGCCTCGCCGCGGCAAGGGGCCTGGCGCTGGCGGGTGGCCTGCCGCTTATCGGAGTGACCACGCTGGAGGCGGTCGCCCATGGCGTGCCGCCTGGGCGGACCAGCGATATGAACCTGCTGGTGGCCCTCGACAGCAAGCGCGCCGACCTCTACGTGCAGCCCTTCGACTCCGGGCTGGCACCACTGGCCGCGCCGGCGGCGCTGTTGCCGGCGGCGATCGAAGCGGCGCTGGCGACGAGCGTGCCGCCCGGCCGGTTGGGTCTGGTGGGCGATGCGGCGGCGCGGGCCTTGGCCGCGCTCAATGGCAGTCGAAGCTATCGGGCGGTGCTGGTCGGCGCGCCGCGGCTTCCCGATGCCGCGGTGGTGGCCCGGTGTGCGGCGGCGCGCCTTGAAGCCGGCGATGCCGGATCACCGCCGCCGGCGCCGCTCTACCTGCGTCCGCCGGTCGCCAGGCCGGGCGGCCACGTTGCAAAGACGCGGCGCAAATAGTTGTTGGCGCATTCAATCGATCGATATTGCTTTTGCGAGGGGCGAGGAATGTTTGCAACACAAGACTAAAGCAATTATATAGTCGCTGTGCGCGCGAGTTCAGTGGGTCGAACGGGTAATTGGGGGGCGATGCAATTCCATGGCGAATACAGTGGATCGCGGCGAGGTCTTGACCTTGACGACGGAGATCGTAGCGGCTCACGTTTCCAACAATACGGTGGCCGTCTCCGATTTATCGCAACTTATCCAGCAAGTCTATCGCTCGCTCGCCACCCTCGGTGGCGGCGGCCCGGCGCGGCCGGAACGCCCGCGGCCGGCGGTGGCGATCAAGAGGTCGGTGACGGCGGACTACATCGTCTGTCTCGAGGACGGCAAGAAGCTGAAGATGCTGAAGCGGCATCTAAAGACGGCGTACAACATGACGCCGGAGGAGTATCGCCAGCGCTGGAGGCTGCCGTCCGATTACCCGATGGTGGCGCCGAGCTACGCCAAACAGCGCTCGAAACTGGCCAAACAGATCGGACTCGGCACCCGGCGCGCGCGCAGGCGCCGGTGATCCATTTCGGTGCCCCCGGTGGCGGAGCCCGGGCGCGTGTGGCACTGGAATGAGCGACGACGAACCATCGAGGCTTGAGAAGCTCTGCTTCGAGAAGGGCCTCAGGATGACGGAGCAGCGCCGGATCGTCGCCCGCGTGCTGTCCGAAGCGGTGGACCACCCTGACGTCGAGCAGGTCTATCGACGCGCTGCGGCGATCGACCGGCGCATCTCGATCGCGACCGTATACCGCACGGTCAAGCTGTTCGAGGAAGCCAACATCCTCGAGCGCCACGATTTCGGCGAGGGGCGCGCGCGTTACGAGGGCAGCCCCGAGGTCCACCACGATCACCTGATCGACGTGGAATCCGGCGCCGTCATCGAATTTCAGAACCAACGGATCGAGGCCCTGCAGAAGGCGGTGGCCGAGCGGCTGGGTTATCGGCTGGTCGGCCATCGTTTGGAGCTCTACGGCGTACCGCTGGGCTCGCGCCGCGGGCGGCCACGAGGTGAGGCGGCGACGGATGGCAAGCGGGCGGCCAAGAAAACCGGAGTGCGGCGCGAGTGAACTCGACCCGGGCATCGGCCGCCGGACGCGTGCGTCGCGCCGTGGACGAGCCGGTGCCATAGCTTGACTTGGCCCGGCGCGGTGCTAGTGTTCAACTTTGGTTCCGGATGCAAGGGGATCGAGGAGACTGATGAATCGACGGCCGCGCGGGCCATAGGTACCCGGTCGCGCCCGTCTAGCGAAAAACCTTCCTTGACCAAACGGCTCTTCATCAAGACTTACGGCTGCCAGATGAACGTCTACGACTCCGCTCGCATGGCGGATGTCCTGGCGCCGCTCGGCTATCGCCCATGGCACCGCCCGGAAGGCGCCGACATGGTGATCCTCAACACCTGCCATATCCGGGAGAAGGCGGCGGAAAAGGTGTATTCGGAACTCGGCCGCATCCGGCGTCTCAAGGAAGCCAGGGCGGCCGTGGCCAATGGCGGCGACCGGCGCATGATCGTCGCCGTCGCCGGATGCGTCGCCCAGGCCGAAGGCGAGGAGATCCTGCGCCGGGCGCCCTGCGTCGACATCGTCTTCGGGCCGCAGACCTATCATCGGCTGCCGGAAATGGTGGCGCGCGCCTGCCGCGCCGCCGGCGAGCCGGTGCTCGACACCGAGTTTCCCATCGAGCCGAAGTTCGACCGGCTGCCCGAGGAAGCGGCACCGCAAGGGGTGGCCGCCTATCTCACCGTTCAGGAAGGCTGCGACCGGTTCTGCAGCTTCTGCGTGGTGCCCTACACGCGGGGCGCCGAATACTCGCGCGACGTGGCCGCCGTCCTGGCCGAGGCGCGGCGGCTGGTCGCCCGGGGCGCGGTCGAGATCACCCTGTTGGGGCAGAACGTCAACGCCTATCACGGGCTCGGCCCAGACCGCCGTCCGTGGCGCCTGGGCCGGCTGATCCGCGAGCTGGCCGATATCGACGGCCTGGAGCGCCTGCGCTACACCACCTCGCACCCGCGCGACATGGACGATGAGCTGATCGCCGCCCATCGCGACGTGCCGCAGCTCATGCCGCACCTGCACCTGCCGGTGCAGTCCGGCTCGGACCGGGTGCTGGCGGCGATGAACCGACAGCACAAGGCGGCCGATTATCACCGCCTGGTGGCGCGGCTGCGCGAGGCGCGGCCGGACATCGCGCTCACCTCGGACTTCATCGTCGGATTTCCCGGCGAGAGCGAGCGCGATTTCGAACGGACCCTTGATCTGGTGCGACGGGTCGGCTTTGCCGGCGGGTTCTCGTTTTGCTACAGCCCGCGCCCCGGAACGCCGGCGGCGGTCGCCGCCAGGGCGGTGGACGAGGCCATCAAGTTGGCGCGTCTGGCGCGTCTGCAGGCGCTCATCAGCGAACAACAGGGCGCGTTCAATCGGGTCATAGTGGGCCGAGTGGTGCCGGTCCTGTTCGAAAAGCCGGGCCGCCACCCGGGCCAGCTGATCGGTCGCAGCCCCTGGATGCAGGCGGTTCACGCCGAGGCGCCGGCCCGATGGCTCGGCCGTATCGCCCCGGTCCGCATCTCCCGCGCCCTGGCGAACAGCCTCGCCGGACGGGTCGAGATCGCGCGCCGGGCCTCGGCCGCGGGCGGCGCCGTGGCAGCGAGGCTTTCGGCTTGACATCCAAGTCCTCCCCGGCCGACGCCGCCTCCAACCACCTGCAGTTCGACGACAATGCCCTGCTGCCGGAGCTGTTCGGCGACCACGACCGACACCTGGCGCGAATCGAGCAGCGGCTCGACGTTTCGGTGATGTCCCGCGGCAACCGGCTGGTGGTCTGCGGGGCGCCGGGCGCGGTGGCCACGGCGAGCGCGGCCCTGCAATCGCTCTACGGACGGCTGGAGGGGGGGATGGCAGTCGATCTGGGCGAGGTCGACGCGGCGCTGCGCCTGGCGGCGACCGCGCCGGTCGGCGGCAAGGACACCGTCATTCGCACGCGCCGGCGGCAGATCACACCGCGGTCCGCGGCCCAGGCCGCCTACATACGGGCGCTGCGCGATTACGAGCTGGTCTTCGGGCTGGGACCCGCCGGCACCGGCAAGACCTATCTCGCGGTTGCGGTGGCCGTGTCGATGCAGACCGCCGGTCAAGTCGACCGCATTATCCTGTCGCGTCCCGCCGTCGAGGCAGGCGAAAGGCTGGGCTACCTGCCGGGTGATCTGCGCGAGAAGGTAGACCCCTATCTCAGGCCGCTCTATGACGCGCTCTATGACATGCTGCCGGCGGACCAGGTGGCGAAGCGGCTGGCCAACGGCGAGATCGAGGTGGCGCCGATCGGGTTCATGCGCGGCCGCACCCTGTCGAACGCCTTCGTCATCCTCGACGAGGCGCAGAACACCACGCCGATGCAGATGAAGATGTTGTTAACACGGCTCGGTGAGAATTCGCGCATGGCGGTAACCGGTGATCCCAGCCAGGTCGACCTGCCCCGCGGCACGCGCTCGGGGCTGCGCGACGCGATCACCATACTGGGCGGCGTCGAAGGCATCACACGGGTCGACTTCACCGACATCGACGTGGTGCGCCACTCCCTGGTCACCCGCGTGGTGCGCGCCTACGAGGCGGCCGAGGAACCGGCGGTGGGCAGCGATGACCCCGAGGCGCCGGCGGCGAAGACCCGGTCGGCGAAGCGATGACAAGCACAGTTCGCATCGACGTAGACGTCGCCTGTCCGGGCTGGCAGGAGGCATTAGCGTCGGCCGCGACGGTGGCGCGACGGGCGGCGCGGGCGGCGTTCAAGGTAGCACGCCTGCCGGCAGGGCTCGCCGGCCGCCGGCTGGAGCTGAGCCTGGTGTTGACCGATGACGCGGCGGTGCGGCGCTTGAACCGCGACTACCGGGGCTTCGACCGGCCGACCAACGTGCTCACCTTTGCCCTCTGTGAGGGGTTGGCCTGGCCGCCGGCCGCGGCCGGGCCGACGCTGTTGGGCGACGTGGTGGTGGCACGGCAAACGGTGATGGCGGAGGCCGTCGCCCAGGGCAAGCCGCTCAGCGATCATCTGTCCCATGTGGTGATCCACGGGGTGCTGCATCTGTTGGGCTACGATCATGAAGCCCAAGGCGACGCCGAGGCCATGCACGGCGTCGAGGCTTCGGCATTGCTGAGCCTCGGGATCGGCGATCCCTACCGTGCGCCATCGCCGCAGGCGCCCGACGCGGCGTCGGCGCAACCGGCTGACCGATGAGCGTCTCGTCAGGCTCCAGGCCGCCGCGGCCGGAAGGCGTCGGCGACGACCCGTCTTCGAGTACCTGGGTATCCGGCCCCGGGGCGCTGGGCCGGATCCTGCGTGACTGGTGGCGCCGTCTCACCTGGTGGCGCAACGACGACGGCGAGACCGCGCTGCGCGACGCCCTGGAAGAGTTCATGGGGCCGCCGGAGGCGGAACAGGCGCCGGCCGACGCCGAAGACCGCGAGCTATTGGTCAACCTGCTCAACTTCCGCAAGCAGACGGCGGAGGACGTCATGGTGCCGCGGGTCGACATCGTGGCGGTTGACGCCGACACCGGCCTTGCGGAGCTGGTGGCACTGGTAAATCGGACCTATCACTCGCGCCTGCCGGTGTACCGCGAGAGTCTCGACGACGTCATCGGCATGGTGCACATCAAGGACGTGCTTGCGGCGTACCGGAGAAAACGCGGCTTCAGGCTCCGAGACATCGTTCGCCAGGTATTGTTCGTGGCGCCGTCGATGCGAGTGGTCGACCTCTTGTTGCAGATGCAACAGACTCGCAACCACATGGCCCTGGTGGTCGACGAATATGGCGGTATCGACGGACTGATCACCATCGAGGACCTGGTCGAGGAAATCGTCGGTGAGATCGAGGACGAATTCGACGTCGTCGAAGGCCCGAAACTTGTGATCCAGCCCGACCAGACCTTGCAGGCGGACGCCCGGGCCACCATCGAGGAGTTCGAGGAGATGGTCGGTCCGGTGCTCAGCGACGAAGAGCGCGCGGACGTCGATACCCTGGGCGGCCTGGTGTTTTCCCTGGCCGGCCGGGTGCCGAGCCGCGGCGAGCTGGTGACCCACCCCTCCGGGGTCGAGTTCGAAGTGCTCGCCGCCGACCAGCGCCGGATCAAGCATCTCAGGGTGCGCAACCTGCCGCGGCTTCCCACCCAGCGCCCGGACCACTCATGACCCGCGCCAGCGGCGGCGTCGTCGAGCGGGCGCTCGACACCACCGCCCGAATGGCCGCGTGGGTGGCGACACTCACCGGGTGGCGCCGCTATGTCTTTGCCTTGGCGCTCGGCGCGCTGGCCGCGGCCGCCATGCCGCCATTGCATCTGATCATCGCGCTGCCGATCGCCTTCACCGGGTTGGTCTGGCTCATTGACGGCAGCGGCGCCGGGTATGGCGGCGCCCGGGCCGCCTTCCTCGCCGGCTGGAGCTTCGGGCTGGGCCACTTCATCGCCGGCCTCTACTGGGTGGTCAACGCGCCGCTGGTCTACGGCTTGGGCGCCGCCGCCATGCTGCCGCTGATCCCGATCATCAGCCTCGGGCTGCCGGCCCTGCTGGCCCTGTTTCCGGCCGCCGCTTGCCTTGTCGCTCGGCTGCTCGCCGTCTGGTTGCTGCGCCCCGGCGACGGCGCCCGGGTGGTGCTGCTGGCTGCCTGTTGGACCGGCGGCGAATGGCTGCGCGGCAACCTCCTCACCGGGTTTCCGTGGAACCTCGCCGGCTACGTGTGGGCGTTCTCCGACGCCATGCTGCAGGTGACCGCCTATGTGGGCGTCTACGGCCTCAGCTTGCTGACCGTGGCGGCCGCCGCCGTGCCGGCGGCGCTCGTGGGCGGCGGCGCGTCATTGCGGCCGCGCGCGGGGTGGGCGTGGCTCGTCGCCGCCGTGGCGGCGCTAGCGCTCACCTGGGCCGGCGGCGCCTGGCGGCTTGCGCGGGCCGGACCGGCGGCCGACCTGGAGGCGGTCCCCGGCGTCCTGCTGCGCGTGGTGCAGCCCAACATCCGCCAGCAAGACAAATGGGCCCGCGAGCGTCTGGTCGAGAACTTCACGTTGCTGCTGCGTCTCACCGCCGCGTCCGGGCATGACCGGATCACCCACGCGATCTGGCCGGAGACGGCAACCGCCTTCTTCCTGGGCGAACGGCGCGACGCCCGCCGGCACATCGCCCGCCTCACCGCCCCCGGCGGGGCGGTGATCACCGGCACGCCGCGGCGCTCGGCGACCCGCTGGCCGAACCGGTTGTGGAACAGCCTGCTGGCGATCGACGAGGCCGGTGCCGTGGTCGCGACCTACGATAAGGTCCATCTGGTGCCGTTCGGCGAGTACGTCCCGTTGCGGCGTTACCTGCCACTGGCCAAGGTGACCCCCGGCCGGGTCGACTACTCGCCGGGCGCCGGCCCGCGGACGCTACGTATCCCCGGGCTGCCGCCGGTGAGCCCGCTCATTTGCTACGAAGCGATCTTTCCCGGTGCCGTGGTCGATCGCTCCGAGCGCCCAGCCTGGCTGTTGAATATCACCAACGACGCCTGGTTCGGCACCAGCGCCGGCCCGCATCAGCATCTGGCTATCGCCCGGGTGCGCGCGGTCGAGGAAGGCCTGGCGCTGGTCCGCGCCGCCTATACCGGCATATCCGCCGTCGCCGATCCCTATGGACGAATGATCGCGCGACTCGGGCTGGGCGAGCGAGGGGTGATCGACTCGGTACTCCCGGCGCCGCTCGAAGGCGGCACGTGGTACGGTCGTCTGGGGGACTGGTTGGTGGTTGCGCTGATCGCCGCGGCGCTCGCGGTCTCGCTCCTGTTCAGGCAACGCGTTCGACCTTGAACGCCGCCGCGACCCCGTCGCGCAAGTCATCCGGAAGGTGCGGCCCGGCGCCGGCTGGCGCGGCTGGAAAGTCCTTGACGATATTCCTGAAGCTTGCCACAAGAGCGCGCCTTGGGGACGCGGCCGGTGGATGCCGACGGGCGCCTGCGGACACCGGATGAGGGCGCGCCCATCGGGCGCCAACAACAAAATCCGCGAGGGGGAGCCGTGCAGAAGGGCGATTTCGAGTTCACCAGCGAATCCGTCTCCGAGGGCCATCCGGACAAGGTCTGCGACCGCATCTCCGACGCCATCGTCGACACCTATCTCAGCGTCGAGCCGGAAGCTCGCGTGGCCTGCGAGACCCTGGCCACCACCAACCGGATCGTGTTGGCGGGGGAGGTGCGCGGTGCGGAGTCTATTACCCACGAACGAATCGAGGAGGTCGCCCGTCACGCGGTCAAGGACATCGGCTACGAACAGGAAGGGTTTCACTGGAAGACCGCCAACGTCGAGAACTACCTCCACGAGCAGTCCAAGGACATCGCCAGGGGCGTCGACGCGGTCGGCAACAAGGACGAGGGCGCCGGCGACCAGGGCATGATGATCGGCTACGCCTGCCGGGAAACCCCGGTCTTGATGCCGGCGCCGATCTTCTACAGCCACGCCATCCTACGGGCGCTGGCGCAGGCGCGGCACGCCGGGGAGGAGCCGAACCTGGGCCCCGACGCCAAGAGCCAGCTGACCCTGCAATATGCGAACGGCCTTCCGGTGCGGGCCACCAAGGTGGTGGTCTCCACCCAGCACTCCCCCGACGTGGATCAGGACCAGGTGCGGGAGATCGTGCGCCCCCATGTAATCAAAGTGCTTCCCGACGGATGGATGTGCCCGGAGGAGGAGTTCTACGTCAACCCGACCGGGCGCTTCGTGATCGGCGGGCCCGTTGGCGACGCCGGCCTCACCGGCCGCAAGATCGTCGTCGACACCTATGGCGGCGCGGCAATTCATGGCGGTGGCGCATTCTCCGGCAAGGATCCGACCAAGGTGGACCGTTCGGCTTCCTATGCCGCGCGATACTTGGCAAAGAACGTGGTCGCCTCCGGCATTGCCGAGCGCTGCACGATCTGGGTTGTCTACGCGATCGGCGTCTCACAGCCGCTCTCGGTCGGCCTCGACACGCATCGCACCGGACAGGTCGATGAAACCAGGCTGGCCGAGGTCCTGCAGGACCTGATGGACCTGCGGCCGCGCTGCATCCGCGAGCATCTCGGCCTCAATCGGCCGATCTATGCCCGCACCGCGGCCTACGGCCATTTCGGCCGGGAGCCGGAACCCGATGGCGGTTTCTCCTGGGAGCGCACGGACCTCGTGGAGGAGATCAGGCGGGCGTTCTGAGGCCGTGACCGACCGGCGGCTGGGCGATCGACGACGCATCGTCTACGGCCGGCGCCGCGGCCGCCGGCTGCGCCCCGGCCGCCAGCGCCTGATCGACGAGCTGTTGCCGGGGCTCGAGATTCGGCTGCCGCAACACGGTCGCCCACTCGATCCGCGGGGGCTGTTCGACCCGGCGGTCGAGGCGGTGTGGCTGGAGCTCGGCTTCGGCGCCGGGGAGCATCTCGCCTGCCAGGCCAAGGCGCACCCGACCGTCGGCATGATCGGTTGTGAACCCTTCGTCAATGGCGTCGCCGCCTTGCTGGCGCGCATCGAACGCGAGCGGCTACAAAACGTGCGCATCTTTGCCGATGACGGCCGGGACTTGATTGATGTCCTCCCCGAGGCGTCCATCGGGCGCGTGTTCGTGCTGTTTCCCGACCCTTGGCCGAAGCGGCGGCACGGCAAGCGGCGCGTGGTGTCCGCCGATTCCTTGGCCGGACTGGCGCGGGTGATGGCCGACGGAGCCGAGCTGCGCCTGGCCAGCGACGTCCCCGAACAGGTGCGATCGATGCTCGCGCAGACCCTCGCCTCACGCGCCTTCGAGTGGACCGCGCGGCGGCCCGGCGACTGGCGGCAACGGCCCTCGGACTGGCCACCGACCCGCTATGAGCTGAAGGCGCTCGATGAGGGCCGGCGGTCCGCCTATCTCAGCTTCCGGCGGCGCCCGCGGGGCTGAGCGTCGAGGCCGGGTTTGGCCGCACAAAGTCCTTGCGGACCACCGCCAAATGGGTTAGTCACCGGGCAATCTCAAATGATCTGCTGTAACGGCGGGTCGATTGAATTGCGGGTTGCTTGAATATTGTGGGCCTGAGGCCCACTTTTTATTAATAGTCAGGCCGACCGGAGAGTGTCGACCGAGGACTGGGTTGGACCGGATGTACCCGGTTGCGGAAATCGAGCGGCTGATCGCGCCGTCGCTTGCCTCTCTGGGTTACCGTCTGGTGCGGGTCAGGCTGTCCGGCGGACATCGCCCGGTCCTGCAGGTCATGGTCGAGCGCGCCGCGGCCCAGGGGCTGAACCCGGACGTCACCGTCGACGACTGCGCCGAGATCAGCCACACGCTCTCCGCGCTGTTGGACGTGGAAGACCCCATCCGCGGGAGCTATACGCTGGAGGTGAGCTCCCCGGGGATTGACCGGCCGCTCGTGCGCAAGCGGGACTTCGAGCGCTTCGCCGGCTTCGACGCGAAGCTCGAGACCCGCGAGCTGTTCGATGGCCGTCGGCGTTTTAAGGGCCGGCTCATCGGCGTCGTCGGCGAGGCGGTCCGGGTGGAGTTGGACACTGGCGCGGTCGACCTGCCGCTGTCGGAGATCACCCAGGCCAAGCTCATGCTGAGCGATGCCTTGATCGCCGCCGCGCAACGGGAGAAGAGAGGTAGACAAGCGAGCCCGAACGATGACTGATGCATCCACCTCGACGATGCCGCAACTCGAACTGCTTCAGGTTGCGGACACCGTGGCGCGCGAGAAGGGCATCGAACCCGATCAAGTGTTGGAGGCGATGGAGCTGGCGATCCAGAAGGCGGGCCGCTCCAAGTACGGCCACGAGCACGATATCCGCGCCGAGATCGACCGCAAGACCGGCGAGATTCACCTGGCCCGTTACCGTGAGGTGGTGGAGGAGGTGGAGAACGAGGTCACCCAGATCCCGCTCGATCAAGCCCGGCGCAGCGACCCCTCGCTGGGGGTCGGTGATTTCATCATCGACCCGTTGCCGCCGATCGATTTCGGCCGCATTGCGGCGCAGACCGCCAAGCAGGTGATCGTGCAGAAGGTACGCGAGGCCGAGCGTGAGCGGCAGTACGAGGAATACAAGGATCGGGTCGGCGAGATCGTCAACGGATTGGTCAAACGGGTCGAGTTCGGCAATGTCACCGTCGACCTCGGCCGCGCCGAGGCGGTCCTGCGCCGCGATGAGCTTCTGCCGCGCGAGAGCTTCCGCCGCGGCGACCGCGTGCGCGCTTTGATCTACGACGTGCGCAGCGAGCCGCGGGGGCCGCAGATCTTCCTGTCGCGCACCCGCAACGACTTCATGGCCAAGCTGTTCGGGCAGGAAGTGCCGGAAATCTACGACTCTATCATCGAAATCAAATCGGTGGCCCGCGACCCGGGCAGCCGGGCGAAGATCGCCGTGCTCTCGCACGATTCCTCGATCGATCCGGTGGGCGCCTGCGTGGGCATGCGCGGCAGCCGGGTTCAGGCGGTGGTGGCGGAGTTGCAGGGCGAACGGATCGACATCATCCCCTGGTCGCCGGACGCCGCCACCTTCATCGTCAATGCCCTGGCCCCGGCCGAGGTCACCAAGGTGGTGCTGGACGAGGAAACCCGCCGCATCGAAGTGGTGGTGCCCGACGACCAGTTGAGTTTGGCCATCGGCCGGCGCGGGCAGAACGTTCGGCTGGCCTCGATGCTCACCGGCTGGGACATCGACATGATCACCGAGGCCGAGGAGTCCGAACGACGCCAACAGGAGTTCCGTGATCGCAGCCAGATGTTCATCGACGCCCTCGACGTGGACGACGTGATCGCGCATCTGCTGGTCGCCGAGGGCTTCCTGGAGGTCGACCAGGTGGCGTACGTGCCACTCGAGGAGCTGAGCAAGATCGAGGGCTTCGACGAGAACATTGCCGGCGAGCTACGAGATCGCGCCAAGGTCTTTGTCGAGCGCCGCGACGAGGCGCTGGCGGCGCAGCGCAAGGAGCTGGGGGTCACCGACGAGCTGGCCGAGCTGCCTGGGCTCACCCAGTCCATGTTGGTGACCTTGGGCGAGGCCGGGATCAAGACCCGGGACGACCTGGCCGATTTGGCCAGCGACGAGCTGATCGATCCGGAAGAGGGCATCCTGCGCGACCACGGCATCGACGAGGAGGCGGCGAACCAGATAATCATGGCCGCCCGGGCGCACTGGTTCGAGGACGAGCCGGCGCCCGCCGAGGATGCCGAAACCGAGGCCCAGACCGAGGCCGAGGCGGGTGACGCCGATGCCGCGCCGGCCGCGGGCGATGCCGCCGCTGGTACCGGCGGCGGCGAAGCCACCCCCTGAGGTCGGGGGCGATGTCGGGATCATGGGCATGGCGGCGGGCATTCCGGTCAACGACGGCGCAACGGCCAAACCGGCTGGTGGCAAGGAGCGCGAGCCGCTTCGCCGCTGCATCGTAACCGGAGCCATCGCCCGCAAGGCGGAGCTGTTGCGCTTCGTCGTCGGGCCGGACGACCGGCTGGTGCCGGACATGGCCGGCCGGTTGCCGGGTCGCGGTTTGTGGTTGAGCCCATCACGAAATATCGTTAAGAGGGCGTGCGCCAAGGCGGCATTCGCCAAGGTGGCCCGGCGTGCCGTACGGGTGCCGGACGATCTCGACGACCGGGTCGAGCGCCAGTTGGCCGGCCGTCTGATGGATGGCCTGGGTCTGGTGCGCCGCGCCGGGCAAGCGGTGGCCGGCTTCGAGAAGGTGCGCGCTGCCCTGCGGCGCGGCCCAGTGCGGGTGTTGTTCACCGCGGCCGACGCCTCCGAGACCGCGCTGGCCAAGGGTCGTTCGCTGACTGCGGGCCAGGCGTCCGGCGCCATCGATCTGGTCGGCTGCCTGAGCGGCGCTGAGCTGGGCGCCGCGTTCGGCCGGGATCAGGTGACGCACGCCGCGGTGCGACCGGGGGCCCTGGCCGAGCGGTTGGTTGGCGATGCGGCACGACTCAAGGGTTTCCGCGATACCGTGGCGGTGCCGGCGGCAGATGGAGATTAAGAAGTCGGACTAGTATGATGCAGGGCAAGGAAGAGACCGAGCAGAAGAAGCCTCTCACCCTGTCTCGGCCCGGGCGGCTCGAGCTGAAGAAGACGGTCGAGACCGGGCAGGTTCGACAGAGCTTTCCGCACGGCCGATCCAAGACCGTGCAGGTGGAGATCAAGCGCAAGCGGACCTTCGCGCCCACCACCGGTGGCGCGATGAAGGAGGTGGTCGCCAGCCAGGACAGCGTCGCGGCGGAGGCGGAAAAGGACGCCGTCGCGTCGCTGAAGTCGTTGACCGATGTCGAGCGGGCGGCGCGCGTGCGCGCCCTTCGGGGCGCGATGAAGGAAGAAGAGGCGCGCGAGTTCGCGGAGGCGGAAGAGGCCCGCAGGCAAGCGGAGCATGAAGCCCGCCGCAAGCTCGAGGAAGCGGAAGCCCAGCGCCGCGCCGAGGAAGAGGAGGCGCGCCGGCGGGTCGAGGAAGAGGCGCGCCGGCGATCCGAGGAGGAGGCGCGCCGCGCCACGGCCGAACGGGTGGCCAAGCCTGTTAGCCCGACCAAGGCGGAAGCGCCGGCGCGCGTGGGCGAAGAGGAAGAGGCGCGGGGCCGGCGGCCTGGCAAGGGCGAGCCGAGGCGAGCCCCGCCGGCGCGGCGCGGCGAGCCCCGCCGTCGGGCCGGGAAACTGACCATTGCCCAGGCGCTGGACGAGGATCGGGGTGAGCGGACGCGCAGCCTGGCTGCCCTGAAGCGCGCCCGCGAGCGTGAGAAACAGCGCGCCAAGCAGACGCTCGCCGAACAACCGACCAAAGTGGTGCGCGAGGTGGTGGTGCCGGAGGCGATCACCGTTCAGGATCTGGCCAACCGCATGGCGGAGCGGGGCGCCGACGTGATCAAGGCGTTGATGAAGATGGGGGTCATGGCCACCATCACCCAGAGCATCGATGCCGACACCGCCGAACTGGTTGCCACCGAGTTCGGCCACAAGGTGAAGCGGGTCTCCGAATCCGACGTCGAGCTGGGCCTTCGCGGCGAGCCCGATAGGACGGAGAACTTGCAACCGAGGGCCCCGGTGGTGGTGGTCATGGGACATGTCGACCACGGCAAGACATCGCTCTTGGACGCCCTGCGCGAGACCGACGTGGTGAACCGTGAGGCCGGCGGCATCACCCAGCATATCGGCGCCTATCAGGTCACGCTGCCGTCGGGTCAGAAGATCACCTTCATCGACACGCCGGGTCATGCCGCCTTTACCGAGATGCGGGCGCGCGGCGCCGACGTGACCGACATCGTGGTTCTGGTGGTGGCCGCCGATGACGGGGTCATGGATCAGACCGTCGAGGCCATCCACCATGCCAAGGCGGCGGGCGTGCCGATCATCGTCGCGATCAACAAGTGCGATCGGCCGGATGCCGACCCTGAGAAGGTTCGTCAGCAGTTGTTGGGCCATGAGGTCCAGGTCGAACAGTTCGGCGGCGACGTGCTTGCCATCGAGGTGTCCGCGACCGAGAAGACCAACCTCGACAAGCTGGAAGAAGCCATGCTGCTCCAGGCCGAGCTCATGGAGCTGAAGGCCAACCCGAACCGCAGCGCCGAGGGCGCGGTGATCGAGGCCAAGATGGAGCAGGGCCGCGGCTCGATGGCCACCGTGCTGGTGCAGGGGGGTACGCTTCGGGTCGGCGACACCTTCATTGCCGGCAGCGAATGGGGCCGGGTGCGGGCGCTCATCGATGATCGTGGCCAGGCGGTGGACAGCGCCGGCCCGTCGGTGCCGGTCGAGGTGCTCGGGCTCAACGGCACCCCACAGGCAGGCGACGACTTCGTGGTGGTGGACAACGAGGCGCGGGCCCGAGAGGTGTCGGACTTCCGCCGGCGCCGCTACCGCGAGGCGCGCGCCGCCGCCGGCGGCCGGGGCACGCTGGAGCAGATGTTCTCGAGCATCGCCGCCGGCGACACGCGGGAGCTGCCGCTGGTTATCAAGGCCGACGTGCAGGGGTCGGTCGAGGCGATCGCTCAGAGCGTCGAAAAACTGTCGACGGACGAGGTCTCGGTGAGCGTGCTGCATGCCGGCGTCGGCGCCATCAACGAGTCCGACATCACCCTGGCCAACGCCTCGCAGGCCCTGGTGATCGGCTTCAACGTGCGGGCCATCCCACAGGCCCGGGAAATGGCCAAGCGCGCCGACATTGATATTCGCTACTACTCGGTCATCTACAACGTGATCGACGACGTGAAGGCGCTTTTGGGCGGCCTGTTGCCGCCGCAGGTGCGCGAGAACATGCTCGGCAACGCCGAGGTCCGCCAGCTGTTCAATATCTCGAAGGTGGGCAAGGTCGCCGGGTGCTATGTGAACGAAGGCTCGGTCCGGCGCGGCACCCGGGTTCGCCTATTGCGCGACAACGTGGTGGTGCACGAGGGCAACCTGAAGACGTTGAAGCGCTTCAAGGAGGACGTAAGGGACGTCAAGGAAGGTTACGAGTGCGGCATGGCCTTCGAGAACTACAATGACATCCAGGTCGGCGACGTCATCGAGTGTTTCGAGATGGAGGAGGTCGCCCGTACCCTGTGACGTCGGCGTGCCGTCCATCTAATACCGGCGAGCCGATAAATCGACTCGCCTCTTCCGCTCAAACGCCGCTGGGCTTCCGCCGCATAAGCGGCGACGCGCGGTCGCGCTTGGCCTGTGAACGCATGTGTCACCACATGCGCTCATCGGTATAATACCAAAGGTATTAGCGAGGTCCCCATGGCGAGACGCCACGGCGGTGCCCCGAGCCAGCGGCAGCTGCGCGTCGGCGCGGCCTTGCGCCAGGCGCTCACCGATGTCCTGCGCGGCGCGCATTTCCACGATCCGGTCCTGACCGAGCGGTCGATCACCGTGACCGAGGTCCGGGTCTCGCCCGATCTCAAGAATGCCACGGCCTTCGTCATGCCGCTCGGTGGCGCCGCGGCCGAGTCGGTGCTGCCGGCGCTCAAGCGCGCCGCGCCCTATCTGCGCGGCCAGCTGGGGCGCCAGATCACGCTGCGCTACACGCCGCGCCTCAGTTTCGAGTTCGATGCATCCTTCGACCAGGCGGCGCGCGTCGACGCCCTGTTGCGGGCCGCAACCACCGAGCGCCAGGAAAACGGTGATGCGACGTAGGCGCAAGGGCAAGCCGATCCACGGCTGGCTGAACATCGACAAGTCGCCGGGAATAACCTCGACCCAGGTGGTGGCACGGGTCAAGCAACTGCTCGACGCGGCCAAGGTCGGGCATGCCGGGACCCTTGACCCGATGGCGACGGGGGTGTTGCCGATCGCCCTGGGCGAAGCGACCAAGACGGTCCAGTACGTAATGGAGGGCCTGAAGAGTTACCGTTTCACCGTCCGCTGGGGCGAGGCTCGGACCACGGATGATCGTGACGGTGAGGTCGCCGCCACTGATCCGGCACGCCCCGACCGGAAACAGATCGACGCGGTTCTGCCGGGTTTCGTGGGCGAGATCCAGCAGGTGCCCCCCAGGTTTTCCGCGGTCAAGGTCGATGGCCGGCGCGCCTACGACCTGGCCCGGGCCGATCAGGCGGTTGAGCTGGCGCCGCGCAAGGTGTGGATCGAGCGTCTCCATTCGGTCGAATGGCCGGATCGCGACCATACCGTGTTCGAGGTCGAGTGTGGCAAGGGAGCCTATATGCGGGCGCTCGCGCGCGATCTGGCGCTGGCGCTGGGCACCGTCGGGCATCTCGCGGCGCTGCGCCGTACCGCGGTCGGACCGTTCCATGCGGCCCAGGCGATAACGCTGGATAAACTGGACGCGCTCGTGCATAGTGCCGGCCGCCAGGTGCCGTTGTTACCGGTCGAGACCGGGCTGGAGGATCTTCCGCCGTTCCCCTTGACTGGGCTGGAGGCGAGTCGTCTGCGGAGCGGGCAACCGGTATCCTTGTTGCGCCGATCGCAACTCGGACGCATCGCCGATCTTTGCGACGGCATGGTATTATGCGCTATGAGCGACGGTAAGGTGGTAGCCATCACCCGTTACCAGGCCGGTGAGATTCGCCCGCTGCGCGTCCTCAATTTGTGACAGCCGACGGAACTACGGATGTCAATTTCGCCTCTGCGTACCCAAGAGCTGGTCAAGGAGTTCGGCGCCACCGAGGCCGACACGGGATCGGCCGAGGTACAGATCGCCATCCTGACCGAGCGGATCCGAAACCTGACCGACCACCTGAACACGCACAAGAAGGACTTCCACTCCCGGCGCGGCCTGTTGAAGATGGTCGGGCAACGGCGCCGCCTGCTGGATTACCTGAAGGGCAAGGAAACCACCCGATACGAGGCGGTGCTCAAGCGCCTCGCGCTGCGCCGGTAGGGCCGCGATGCGGTCGGGCGCAGCCGATGCGCGATCGGCTTCGACCATAACTTGACGAGCGGACGACCACCGGGCCCCGCCGGGCCCGATGGCGCAGCGGCCGCTCTGCAAACGAGTCTGAGGTACTGAAACGGATGTTGGACGTTTATCGAAAGGAACTTGATTGGGGCGGCCGCAGGCTGTCGCTCGAAACCGGCAAGGTGGCCCGACAGGCCGGCGGCGCCGTCATGGCGACGCTGGGGGAGACCACCGTCTTGTGCACGGCGGTGGGCGAGACCGCGCCCCGGCCGGGCATCGACTTCTTCCCGCTGACCGTCAACTATCAGGAGAAGACCTTCGCCGCGGGTAAGATCCCCGGCGGGTTCTTCAAGCGCGAGGGGCGGCCATCGGAGAAGGAGACGCTGACCTCGCGGCTCATCGACCGGCCGATCCGACCGCTGTTCCATCCCGGCTTCCACAACGAGACCCAGGTGATCTGCACGGTGTTGAGCATCGACATGGAGAACGACCCTGACGTGGTCGCGCTCATCGGCACCTCGGCCGCGCTCACCATCTCCGGCCTGCCCTTCCTGGGGCCGATCGCGGGCTGCCGGGTCGGCTACATCGACGGCCAGTACGTGCTGAACCCACAGCTCGACGAACTGCCGCTATCCCAGCTCGACCTGGTGGTCGCCGGCACCGCGGAGGGGGTGCTGATGGTCGAGTCGGAGGCCAAGGAACTCGACGAGGAGGTGATGCTGGGAGCGGTGATGTTCGGCCACCGGAGCTACCAGCCGGTGCTGGAGGCGATCGTCGAGTTGGCAGAGGCCTGCGCCAAGGAGCCGTGGGAGCTGGCGCCGCCGCCGGAGCTGGAGGAGACCCGGGCCAAGGTCGAGGCCTTGGCCGCCGAGCGCCTCAGGGAAGCCTACACGATCACCGGCAAGCAGGCCCGCGTCGAGCATTTGAGCGCGCTCAGGGAGGAGACGCTGGCAGCATTCGCCGAGGACGACCCGGCGCAGGCCCTGGCGCCGGGGCTGCTCAAGGAGTTGGAAATGGACATCGTGCGCGGCACCGTTCTCAAGACCGGAGGTCGGATCGACGGACGCGACACCACCACCGTGCGTCCGATCCACTGCGACATCGGGCTGTTGCCGCGCGCCCATGGCAGCGCGTTGTTCACCCGGGGCGAAACCCAGGCCCTGGTGGTGGCGACGCTCGGCACCGGACAGGACGAGCAGATCGTCGACGCCCTCGACGGCGAGTACCGGGAGCACTTCCTGCTGCACTACAATTTCCCGCCCTACTCGGTCGGCGAGGCCAGTTTCCTGCGTGCCCCCGGCCGCCGCGAGATCGGGCACGGCAAGCTCGCCTGGCGGGCGCTGCGGGCGCTGCTGCCGTCGAAGGAGGATTTCCCCTATACCACCCGCGTGGTCTCCGAGATCACCGAATCCAACGGCTCGTCGTCGATGGCGACCGTGTGCGGCGCGTCGATGGCGCTCATGGATGCGGGCGTGCCGCTCAAACGACCGGTGGCCGGGATCGCCATGGGCCTGATTAAGGAGGACGACGGCTATGCCGTATTGTCCGACATCCTCGGCGACGAGGACCATCTCGGCGACATGGACTTCAAGGTGGCGGGCACCGAGCGCGGTGTAACCTCGCTGCAGATGGACATCAAGATCACCTCGATCACCGAGGAGATCATGCGCGTGGCCTTGGCCCAGGCGCGCGAGGGCCGCCTGCACATCCTGCGCGAGATGGCGAAGGTGATCGCCAACCCGCGCGAGGCGATCAGCGCCAACGCCCCACGCATCACCATGATCAGCATTCCGAAGGACAAGATCCGCGACGTGATCGGCACCGGCGGCAAGGTGATCCGCGAGATCTGTGAGGTGACCGGGGCCAAGATCGACATCGAGGACGACGGCACGATCAAGGTCGCCGCGGTGGACCAGACCGCCTCCGACCGGGCCATCGACTGGATCCAGAACATCGTCGCCGAGCCGGAGGTTGGCCATATCTACAGCGGCACGGTGGTGAAAGTGATGGATTTCGGCGCCTTCGTGAACTTCCTCGGCGCCCGCGACGGCCTGGTGCATATCAGCGAGTTGGCGCCGAACCGGGTCGGCAAGACCACCGACGTGGTAAACCTGGGCGATGCGGTCAAGGTCAAGGTGCTGGGCTTCGACGACCGCGGCAAGGTGAAGCTGTCCATGCGATCGGTGAACCAGGAAACCGGCGAGGATCTGGGCACCGCCCACATCGGTCCTCGCCGCCGTGGCGGCGGGCGCCGGGAGCGGGCGCGACGCAGCGGCTCACGCGGCTGAGGCCGCCGCCGCCCGGGGCTTGGACGACGCCGCGGCCGGGACGCGCCCGCGGAGCGTGTTTTTCTGGAGCCGGGACTGGTATACTACCCTGTCGCCGTGAGGGCGGCTCGACGCACCGGTAGATGAAGCGCGGAGGTGTTGTGTGCGGGCGCTGAACCCGGTTTTGATCTCCGGTCGTGAGGTGCTGCCCCTGGTGGAAGGGGGCAAGGGCATCTCGATCACCAACGGCGAAAGCTCCGGCGCCTGGGCGGCGACCGGAGGTGTCGGCACGTTCTCCGGCGTCAACGCCGATACCCGCGATGCGGAGGGACGCTTGGTCCTCCAGGAGTATCACGGCAAAACCCGGCGCGAGCGCCACGAGGAACTGATCGCCTACGCGATCCAGGGCGCCATGCACCAGGCGCGGGTGGCCTGGGAGGGCTCCGGCGGCATGGGCCGCATCCATATGAACATCCTATGGGAGATGGCGGCCGCGGAACGTCTCCTGCACGGTGTCTTGGAAGGGGCCAAGGGGTTGATCAACGGCGTTACCTGCGGCGCCGGCATGCCCTATCGCATCGCACAGATCTGCGCCACTTACGGCGTCTATTACTACCCCATCGTGTCCTCGGCGCGGGCCTTTCGGGCGCTTTGGAAGCGCGCCTATCATCGGTTCAGCGAATGGCTCGGCGGCGTGGTCTACGAGGATCCGTGGCGCGCCGGCGGCCATAACGGGCTGTCCAACTCGGAGGACCCGAACAATCCCGAGGACCCGTTTCCACGAGTGCTCGATCTGCGTCGGCTGATGCGCGAATACGGGCTCGACAGGACGCCCATCTTCATGGCCGGCGGCGTGTGGTACCTGCGCGAATGGGCGGACTGGATCGACAACCGGGAACTGGGGCCGGTCGCCTTTCAGTTCGGCACCCGGCCTCTGTTGACCCGCGAGAGCCCGATTTCCGATGCCTGGAAGAAGAAGCTGCTGACGATGAAGGAGGGCGACGTCTTCCTGAACCGTTTCAGCCCGACGGGGTTTTATTCATCGGCCGTCAACAACCCGTTCATCAAGGAGCTTAGGGACCGAAACAACCGCCAGATTCCCTATACGATGAAGCCCTATCTGGAGCACGACACGGCGCTGGAGGTCGGCGCCCGGCGCCGGGTGGTGTACGTCACCGCCGCCGACAAGTCGCGGGCGCTGGGCTGGATGGCCGAGGGCTACACCGAGGCGATGCGCACGCCCGATTCGACCTTGATCTTCGTGACCCCGGAAAAGTATCGCGAGATTCACATCGACCAGATCAACTGCATGGGCTGCTTGAGCCAGTGCCTGTTCTCCAACTGGGCGCAGAACCGGAACGGCTCCACCGGCAGGAAAGCCGATCCGCGCTCGTTCTGTATCCAGAAGACCTTGCAGAAGATCATCCATTCCGACGACACCGAACAACAGCTCATGTTCGCCGGGTACAACGCCTTTCGGTTCGCCTCCGACCCCTATTACCGGAACGGCTTCATCCCCACCGTGCGCCAGCTGGTCGACCGGATCACCACCGGGGACTGATCTCCCCGGCAGACGCTGCCTCGGACCGGCAAGGCCGGTTTCTTACATTGAATCTAGAGAAGCGCACAACTATATTGCAGACACTACGGAATTTCGGATACTCCGGCACGTTCTGCGGCGCAACATGGCAAACCGGCCTTACAGCAACGTGATCGACCGCCTGCGGGGCGCCGGGCTGCGCCCGACCCGCCAGCGCCTGGCATTGGCGCGTCTGTTGTTCGACGGCCCCGACCGCCACGTGACGGCGCAGCAACTGCATTCCGAGGCCTACCGCGCCCACATGCGGGTTTCGCTGGCGACCGTCTACAACACGCTGCACCAGTTCACCAAGGCCGGACTGCTGCGTGAAGTGGTGGTCGAACCGGGCCGCGCCTATTTCGATACCAACGCCGGTGATCACCATCACTTCTTCCACGTGGACGAGGGGCGGCTGGAGAACGTCAACGCGGACTGCGTGGCCATGGCCGATTTGCCAGCGCCGCCCAGCGGGTCCGAGATCGAGCGGGTAGACGTAGTTATCCGTTGCCGCAAGCGCTAGAATTCTGTGGAAAGATTCAGAACACGATCGGAGAGAATATGAACACCGTAAGCAAGTGCCCGGTGATGGGCACCGCTCACCAGGCCGTTGGCGGCACAGCGAACCAACACTGGTGGCCGAACCAGTTGAACCTGCGGATCCTCCGCCAGAACCACCCCCAGGCCGATCCCAACGGCGAGGAGTTCGACTACGCCGAGGAGTTCAAGAGCCTCGACTTCGACGCCCTGGCGAAGGACGTCGATGCGCTGATGACCGATTCGCAGGACTGGTGGCCGGCCGACTACGGCCATTACGGACCGCTCTTCATCCGGATGACGTGGCACGCCGCCGGGACGTACCGCATCGCCGACGGCCGTGGCGGCGGCGGCAGCGGCAACCAGCGCTTCGCCCCCCTCGGCAGCTGGCCCGACAACGTGAACCTCGACAAGGCGCGCCGGCTGCTCTGGCCGATCAAGCAGAAGTACGGCCGGAAGATCTCGTGGGCCGACCTTCTGATCTTCGCCGGGAACCGCGCCCTGGAGACGATGGGCTTCAAGACCTTCGGCTTCGGCGGCGGCCGCGAGGACATCTGGGCGCCCGAGGAGGACGTCTACTGGGGCCCGGAGCGGGAGTGGCTCGGCGACGAGCGCCACAGCAGCGACGGGGAACTCCAAGGACCCTTCGGCGCCGACCACATGGGCCTGATTTACGTCAATCCGCAGGGGCCGAACGCCAACCCGGACCCGCTCGCTGCAGCAGAGTATATTCGCCAAACGTTCCGTCGCATGGCGATGAACGACGAGGAAACGGTTGCGCTCATTGCCGGCGGACACACGTTCGGCAAAGCCCATGGTGCTGCCGATGAGAAGTACAAGGGTCCCGAACCCGAGGGTGCCAGCATCGAGGAGCAAGGCCTCGGCTGGACGAGCAGCTATGGCAGCGGCAAGGGCGGCGACACGATCAGCAGCGGGCTCGAGGGCGCCTGGACCAACGATCCGATCAAGTGGGACAACGGCTAC